>NZ_JAPCZO010000039.1:0-47930 GCF_025941625.1 Rhizobium acaciae | reverse complement strand
AGCGGGGCAAACGATGCCGACAAAGCGGGGAGCGCTCGCACCTGGCGTTCAACCTGCGCCAGCATGTGCGGCCTAAAAGCATGTTTCGCTAAGCGAATCTGAAAGATCGCGCCGCTTTAGCCGCCATCCAATCCAAGCTTTTCCCTTACGACCAATGCGCCATGTTCGCTGACGACGCGGGCAGCGACCTTTGCTGCGAAGCGGGCGGCGGCAGGTGCATCGCCTGCTTCGAGATATCGTGCGAGAAAAGCGCCGTTGAAGCTGTCGCCGGCGCTGGTCGTGTCGACCACCTTCTCCACCTTTTCGGCCGGAACGAAGGTCTGCTCGCCGGCAAAATTCAGCGTAACACCCTCCGCACCGTTCTTGACGACGATATGGACGGCACCCAGCGCGCGATAGCGGTGGATCGTCGCCTCGATGGAATCATCGCCGAAATGGGCGGCCTCGTCGTCGAAGCTCGGCATGACGAGCACGGAGGAGCGGGCGCCTTCGCTGATCGTCGTGTGCATCACGTCGTAGCTGGACCAGAGCCGCGGGCGGATGTTCGGATCGAAGACGACGAGCTTGCCGGCGGCCTTGGCGCGACGGACTTCGGCAAGCAGCGTCTCGGCATCCTCATGCGGCAGTATGGCAAGCGTGATGCCGGAGAAATAGACGACTTCAGCGCTCTCCACTGCCTCGCGCAGGCGGTCGGGATCGGCTGCCAGGCTGCGGGCGGCGGCGCTGTCGCGCCAGTAGCTGAAGGAGCGTTCGCCGTCCTTCAGGTTGATCATGTAAAGGCCCGGCGTCCTGCCCCTGATGCGGCGAATGAGGCTGGTGCCGATGCCTGCCTTGTCGATGAAGGCAGCCATCTCATCCGACATGGCGTCGTCACCGAGGGCGGTGAAGTAGTCGACCGACCAGTCGGGGCCAAGGCAGGCGCGGACATACCAGGCGGTGTTGAAGGTATCGCCGGCGAAGCCTTTGCGCAGCAGACCATCGCCTGCCTGCGAGAGTTCCACCATGCATTCACCGATCGATAGAAACCGTCTGCTCACCTTGTCCTCCCGGCACTAGAGCGCCGCGCGTCCAACGGGACGCGCTATCACTTTGAATTGGCGCATAACCCCGAAAATCGATTCCGATTTCGGGGTTATGCACTGGTCTCATTCGCTGATACGCGGAGAGTATGAAGGTGGCAAGCGCCGATAATAAGGAAGATGGAACCCCACTTTCGCGGGTGAGGTGAACGCCGCTTGCGCGGCCTTCGTCCCGCTCATGGCCTGTCCATGTGATAACAGGCGGCCTTCTGGCCGGGGCGGACCTCCTCGGTCGGCGGCATTTCGGTGCGACAGATGTCGGTCGCCTTCCAGCAGCGCGGCGAGAAGACGCAGCCTTTCGGCGGGTTGAGCGGCGAAGGCGGGTCACCCTGCAGACGGATGCGGGTGCGCAGGCGCGCAAGCTTCGGATCCGGGATCGGCGCGGCGGAGAAGAGCGCCTGCGTATAGGGATGGGCGGGATGATCGAAGACGGTGGCGCAATCGCCGGCTTCCACCACCCTGCCGAGATAGAGCACCAGCACATCGTCCGAGATCAGGCGCACGACGGAGAGGTCGTGGCTGATGAAGATCAGCGTCAGGCCGAATTCCTTGCGCAGCTTGCGCAGAAGCGTGATGACCTGGCCCTGGATCGAGACGTCGAGGGCCGAAACCGGCTCGTCGCAGATGATGAGCTTCGGTTTGGTGACCACCGCCCGGGCGATGCCGATGCGCTGCGCCTGGCCGCCGGAGAATTCGTGCGGATAGCGGTTGATCATCTCCGGCACCAGTCCGACGGCGGTCATGATCTCGCGGACGCGTTCGGTGCGCTCGGCCCTCGATAGCTTCGGCTCGAAGACGGTGAGCGGCTCGGCGATGATGTCGCCAACCGTCATGCGCGGGTCGAGCGAGGCGATCGGATCCTGGAAGATGATCTGCATGTCGCGGCGGGCGGCGCGCATTTCCTCGTCCGACAGGTCGAGCAGGTTGCGGCCCTGCCAGAGGATACGGCCCTTCTGCGATTTCAACAGCCGCAGGATAGAGCGCCCAAGCGTGGACTTGCCGCAGCCGGATTCGCCGACGATACCGAGCGTGCGGCCCTCGCTGAGGTCGAAGCTGACATTGTTGACGGCTGTGAGAAAGATCGGCGGCTTAAAGAGGCCTTTTGCCGGCAGTTCGAATTGGGTCGTCAGGTTCTCGACCCTCAGAAGCGATCGTTCAGCCATGGTTCAGTAGCTCCTCGCGACGCGGGAAGGGGTGGTAGCATGCGGCGCAGTGATGCGGCGCCAGCGTTTCGAGCAATGGCGGACGGTCGATGCAATCGTCCTGGACCTGCGAACAGCGCGGCGAGAAGTTGCAGCCTTTCGGCAGGTGCTGCAGGTTCGGCGGACGCCCAGGGATGACGACGAGGTCGTCGACATCCTGGTCCGGCCGCGGGATCGAGGCATGCAGCGCTGCGGTATAGGGATGGGCCGGATTGTCGAAGAGCTCATCGACCGGCGCCTCCTCGACGATACGGCCGGCATACATGACGGCGACACGGTCGGCGAGGCCGGCGACGACGCCGAGATCGTGGGTGATCATGATCAGCGCCGTGTTCATCTCCGCCGTCAGATCATTGAAAAGATCGAGGATCTGCGCCTGGATGGTGACGTCGAGTGCCGTCGTCGGTTCGTCGGCGATCAACAGTTTCGGCCGGGTGAGCAGCGCCATGGCGATGACGATGCGCTGGCGCATGCCGCCGGAAAGCTCGTGGGGGTAGAGATGGAAGCGCCGCGCCGGGTCGGGGATGCCGACGCGTTTGAGCATGTCGAGCGCGGCGGCGGATGCGGCGCGTGCCGTCAGCCCGCCGTGCACCTCGAGCTGTTCCGTCAGTTGCCGGGAGATCTTCAGCGAGGGATTGAGGGCGGTCATCGGGTCCTGGAAGACCATGGCCATGTCCTTGCCGCGGATCTGGTCGAGCTCGCGCGGCTTCAGCGAAAGCACGTCCTTGCCTTCGAGCAGCGCCTGTCCCGTCGTTTTGCCGTTCTTGGCGAGCAGGCCCATGATACCGAGGAAGGTCTGGCTCTTGCCGGAACCGGACTCGCCAACGATGGCGATGCGTTCGCCGCGCTTGACCGTCAGGTTCATGTTAGAGACCGCCTTCACCTCTCCATCCGGCGTTTTGAAGGTGATCGAGTAGTCTTTGAGTTCGAGAAGGGTGTCTTTTTGTGTTTCGTGGGACATTCTTAGCGATCCTTCGGGTCGAACGCGTCGCGCAGGCCGTCGCCGATGAAGAGCAGGCTGAGCAACAGGGCCACGAGGAAGCTTGCCGGGAAGACCAGCAGCCACGGCATGCTTTCCATGGCATCGGTTCCCTCGGCGATCAGCGTGCCGAGCGAGGTCAGCGGCTCCTGCACGCCGAAGCCGAGATAGGAGAGGAAGCTTTCGGTGGCGATGATTTCAGGCACCGTCAACGCTGCGAAGATGACCACGGGTCCGACGAGGTTCGGGATGATGTGCTTGATGATGATCTTGAACGGCCGCTGCCCGGATGCGCGGGCCGCTTCGATGAATTCGCGATGCTTGATCGACAGCGTCTGGCCGCGCACGATGCGGGCCATGGTCAGCCATTCCAGCGCGCCGATGGCAGCAAACAGCAGATAGACGTTGCGGCCGAAGATCACCATCAGCAGGATGACGAAGAGGATATAGGGAAGCGCATACATGATGTCGACGAAGCGCATCATGATCGCATCCAGCCTGCCGCCGATATAGCCCGATACTGCGCCGTAGAGCACGCCGATGAAGACGGAGACGACGGTCGCCGTCAGCGCCACGGCAAGCGAGACGCGGGTGCCGTAAAGGACGCGGGCGAGAAGGTCGCGGCCGTTCGGATCGGTGCCGAAATAGTGGCCGGTCTCGATCGAGGGCGGTATGCGGAAGGCCGCCCAATCCGGATCCTCATAGTTGAAGGGAATGAACCAGGGGCCGAGGAAGGCGGCGAGGATCAGCACCGTCAGGACGACGATCGACAGGACGGCGGCCTTGTTGCGCCCGAGGCGGCGCAAGGCATCCTTGGTGAGCGAGCGGCTTTGGGGAGCAAGGCCTTCCGCCTCCAGAAGCTCCTGGGCGAGCAGCTCGCGTTTTGCGGGGTTTAGGATCATCGGTTTCTCACTTTCGGATCGAGCCACGCATAGGCGATATCGACGAGAAGATTCAGGAACACGATGAGCACCATGTAGAAAATGACCGTGCCGAGAACCATGCCGTAATCGCGGTTCAGCGCTGCGTTGACGAAATAGCGGCCGATGCCGGGCAATCCGAAGATGCTCTCGACAACCAGCGAGCCGGTGAGAAGGTAGCTTGCCGCCGGACCCAGATAGGAGACGACAGGCATCAAGGCGGGCTTCAGCGCGTGGCGCATGACCGTCAGCCGCGGGCCGATGCCCTTGGCCTTGGCGGTGCGGATGAAGTTCTGGTTCATTACCTCGATCATCGAGCCGCGTGTGATGCGCGAGATGCGGCCGGCATGCGGCAGCGCCAGCACGACGATCGGCAGGATGAGGTATTTGATCGAGCCATCGCCCCAGCCGCCGACCGGAAACCACGCGAGATGGATGCCGAAGACGAGCTGCAGGATGGGCGCGATCAGGAAGTTCGGCAGTACGACGCCGATCAGGATGAGCGCGCCCAGAATATAATCCGGCGCCTTGTTCTGATAAAGCGCCCCAAGACAGCCGACGGCGACGCCGACAATGATGGCAATCAGGAAGGCAGCCGTACCGATGGTGAAGGTGTAGGGCAGACCGATCATGATCTGCTGGGCGACGGTGAAGTCTTCGCTGGCGAAGGACGGGCCGAGATCGCCGCGGAGCAGGTCACCGACATAGATCAGGTACTGCTGGATGAGCGGCTTGTCGAGATTGTAGTGGATAGCAAGGTTCTTCAAGATCACCGGCGGCAATGGCCTTTCGCCATCGAAAGGGCCGCCGGGGGCAAGGCGCAAAACAAAAAAGCAGGCTGTGACGGCGATCCACAGAACGGGGATCGTCGATAGCAGGCGACGGAGTGCGTATTTGATCATGGTCGTGGGCCGGTCCTTTCCGCAATGCGCGGAAAGGACCGTTTTCCCTTACTCTTTCATCGACAGCCAGCGGGTGCGGTGGATGTCCTGAATGTTGTCGACGAAGCCTTCGATCTTCGGCGATACGACATTCTTCGAGACGTAGTAATAGATCGGCAGGGCGGCGGATTCATCGAGCGCCAGCTGCTCGGCCTTCTTGAAGATCGCGGCACGCTTGGTGAGATCTGTCTCGGCGTTGCCTTCCTTGATCATCTTGTCGTACTCGGGATTCGACCAGCGGCCGTAGTTCATCTGCACGCCTGTCACCAGGAGGTTCAGGAAGTTGTCCGGATCGTTGTAGTCGGCGAGCCAGCCCGCGCGGCCGATTTCGACCTGGCCACGCTGCATCTGGTCGTAATGCACCTTGGTTTCGGCATTGACGAGCTCGACATCGACGCCGAGCGGCTTCCACATGGAAGCGATGGCAACGGCGATGCGCTTGTGGTTGTCGTTGGTGTTGTAGCTGAGGACGGCGTGAAGCGGCTTGTCCGGGCCGAAACCGGCTTCGGTCAGAAGCTTCTTGGCTTCGGCGACCTTCTCGCTATAGGGCAGGTCCTTCCAGCTGACATAGGCCGGCTCGCCGTAATTCGCCGTGCCCGGCGGAACCCATGAATAGGCCGGCAGTTCGCCGGTGCCGAGGATCTGCGGGCCGATCACTTCACGGTTGATCGCCATGGAGAGAGCCTGGCGGACACGCTTGTCGCTGAAGGGCGGCTTCTGCGAGTTGACGACGTAGTAGTAGAGGCCGGAGAAGGGGGCGACATGCGCCTGGCCAGGTAGGTTCTTCTTCATCCACTCGTACTGGTCGGTCGGGAAGTCGGTGAGGATGTCGAACTCGCCGGCGCGGTAGCGCTTCAGCGCGGCTTCCTGGTCTTCAAGCACGAAGAATTTCGCGCCATCGATCTTCAGGTCCTTGGTGTCGTACCACTGGTCGTTCTTCACGGTGGTGACATGCGAGCCCGGAACCCATTCGACCGGCTTGTAAGGGCCGTTGGTGACGATGTTGCCGATCTTGACCCAATCCTGACCCTTCGCCTCGACGACATGCTTCGGCAGCGGATAGGCGGTGTAATGCATCAGGGCATTGATGAAATAGGGAGTGGAGTTTTCAAGTGTGATTTCGAGTGTCTTGTCGTCGATCGCCTTGACGCCGAGCTGGTTGAGATCGGTGATCTCGCCCTTGTTGATCTTTTCGGCGTTCTTGATGGTGAATTGCAGATAGGCATAGTCGGCTGCATTCTTCGGGTCGACGAGGCGCTGGAAGGCGAAGACGAAGTCTCCTGCCGTTACCGGCTGGCCATCGGACCACTTGATACCGTCGCGAAGCTTGAAGGTGTAGACCTTGCCGTCAGGCGAAATCGTCCAGCTTACAGCCTGGCCGGGGATCGGATTATCCTTGGCGTCTTCGGTGACGAGGCCTTCGAAGATATCGCCGGCGATACGGTTTTCCCAGTCGCCGGAAAGTTTCTGCGGATCGAGCGACTGCGGGTCGCCACCATTGTGAATGTTGAGCGTGGCCGCATGGGCCGAAAACGCCAGCAATGTGCCAAGCATTGCAGATGCGAGAAATTTTTTCGCGAAATGGTTCATGGTGGGTCCACCTTTCTAGGCTTTTCGCCTTTATTAGACATTTGTTCCCGGTGTTTGACCTCTTACGTGCAGGTCAGCGCGCACATTATCGCAAAGGCTTTGCGTTGCAACCCCAAATCCGGAGGGTGAAACCGGGTTGTGGACAAGCCTATATACGTCTCCCCCTTGTCGGATCGCGACGATGCGTCGCGGTGTTTCGCAACGCCTTCATAACCGCTTCACATGGTTGTCTTTTGTTTCGTCCGCTTTAGTGTGGCGAGCACAAACGAGGCAGGAGATGTAGCCGATGGCATTGCAGGCAGGCGGGAGTGCAGACTGGTGGCGCGGTGCGGTGATCTATCAGGTCTATCCGCGCTCGTTTCAGGACACCAACAGCGACGGTCTCGGCGATCTCAGGGGAATCACCCGCCGGCTGCCGCATATCGCCAGCCTCGGCGTCGACGCGATCTGGCTCTCGCCCTTCTTCAAGTCGCCGATGGCCGACATGGGCTACGACGTTTCCGACTATTGCGACGTCGATCCGATCTTCGGCACGCTCATCGATTTCGACGAGATGATGGCCGAAGCGCACAGGCTCGGCATCAAGGTCGTCATCGACCAGGTGATCTCGCACACCTCCGACCGGCATCCCTGGTTCGTCGAGAGCCGATCGAGCCGGACCAATCCCAAGGCGGATTGGTATGTCTGGGCCGATCCGAAGCCTGACGGTACGGCCCCGAACAACTGGCTGTCGATCTTCGGCGGACCGGGCTGGGAGTGGGATGGCGTGCGCCGGCAATATTACCAGCACAATTTCCTGACCTCGCAGCCGGACCTCAATTTCCACAGCAAAGCCGTGCAGGATGCGGTCCTCGAGACGGTGAAGTTCTGGCTCGACCGCGGCGTCGACGGTTTCCGCCTGGATACGGTCAACTATTATTTCTGCGACAAGCTGCTGAGGAGCAATCCGCCGCACGAGCCGGATGAAGATGACGCAGGCCTCGATGCGCCCGACAGCAATCCCTACGGCATGCAGAACCACCTCTACGACAAGACGCAGCCGGAAAATGTCGATTTCCTCAAGCGCTTCCGGGCGCTGCTCGATCAGTACGAGGATCGCACGACCGTCGGCGAAGTCGGCGACGGCGCGCGCTCGCTGAAGACGGTTGGCGCCTATACGAGCGGCGGCGACAAGCTGCACATGTGCTACACATTCGATCTGCTCGGACCGGATTTCACCGCCGAGCATATTCGCGGTTGCGTCGAAGCCTTCCAGAAAGCGGTAACCGACGGCTGGGTCTGCTGGGCTTTCTCCAACCATGACGTCATGCGTCATGTCAGCCGCTTTGCGCAGACGGAAGAAGAGCGGCCTGTCATCGCCAAGCTGGCAATCTCGGTGCTTGCGGCGCTACGCGGCTCGATCTGCCTCTATCAGGGCGAGGAACTCGGCCTGATAGAGGCAGATCTCGCCTTCGAGGATCTGCGCGACCCCTACGGCATCCGCTTCTGGCCGGCCTTCAAGGGCCGCGACGGATGCCGCACGCCGATGCCCTGGGAAGCCGGCAAGGCGCATGCGGGCTTCACCTCGGCGGAAAAGAGCTGGTTGCCGGTGCCTTACGAGCAGGCAGCGCTTTCCGTGGATACGCAGGAGGCGAGCGACAACTCGGTGCTGCATCACTACCGCAGGACGCTCGCATTCCGGAAGAGCCAGCCGGCTCTGATCGCCGGCGACATGACCTTCATCGGCACCATTCAGGACCTACTCGCCTTCACCCGTGAAAAGAACGGCGAAAAACTGCTCTTCGTTTTCAACCTGACGCGCAAACCGGCGGAATTCGGCCTGCCCGATGGCATGGTGCTCGGGAAACCGCTTGCGATGCCGGGCTTCGAGGCGGTGGCTGGCGCAGGGTTCGTGAAGCTTGCGGCGCTTGACGGGTTTTGTGCGCGGATTTGATATCTCGCGAGACCGGTTTTTGGTTGTGGAAATGGCGAATTTGACAGGTCTGTATTTTTTAACTTACAATTGATCTGCTCATCTTGAAGCAGACAGCTACTTTTCGAAAGTGGCACAAAAAGTTGAAGGATGGAAAGGCCAAGGCGACGATTGCCTTGCGTCTTCAGCGTCTCGCGAACGGTCATGCCGGCGACGCCTCACCGATCGGCGAGGGGCTGAGCGAACTGCGCATTCACTATGGGCCCGGCTATCGGATCTATTATTGCAAACGCGGAGAAACTATCATCGTGCTTCTCTGCGACGGTGACAAAAGCACGCAGGAAACCGATATACGAACGGCAAAAAGAATCGCCTCGGAATGGAGCGACGATAATGGCTGAAGAGATTTTCGAATTTGATCCGGCTGAGATGCTTGATTCCGACGAGGCCATCGAAGCCTTTATCATTGAGGCATTGCAGACGGGAGACGCGAAATTCATCGCGTCCGCTCTTGGTGTCGTCGCGCGTGCCAAGGGCATGAGTAAGATCGCCAGGGAAACAGGCCTTGCTCGCGAGCATCTTTATAAGGCACTGAGCGAAAACGGAAATCCCACCCTGGAGACCACGCTGGCGGTCATGAAGGCAATCGGGCTTGAGCTGACGACCAAGCAACACGCGGTCTGAGAGCGTCTGTCGCCGGCGATTGATCACATCACCCGATGAGCGCGAACTTGTCCACATCCACCATGCCGCGGTCGGATATTTTCAGGTGCGGGATGACCGGTAGCGGCAGGAAGGCGAGTTGGAGGAAGGGTTCCTCCAGCGTGGCGCCCAGCGCCAAGGCGGCTTTGCGCAGATGGTGCAGCGTATCGCGGACCGTCTCGTAGGGCTCGAGGCTCATCAAGCCAGCGATGGGCAGGGCGATTTCGCCAGTGACTTTGCCGTCTTCGACGACGACGAAGCCGCCCTTGATCTCGCTAAGTCGATTTGCGGCGCGCGCCATGTCGTCCTCGCTGACACCGACCACGCAGATATTGTGGCTGTCATGGCCGACGGTCGAGGCGATCGCACCCTTCTTCAGGCCAAAACCCTGGACGAAGCCGTTGGCATGGTTGCCGTTCTTGCCGTGGCGCTCGATGACGGCGACCTTGATGATATCGTTGGCAAGATCGACTGCCGTCTCGTTGCCCCTGACGGGCAGGCGATAGCGGCGATGCTCGGTGATGATCTTGCCCGGTATGACGCCGATGACGGGCGTCTCGCCCTCGGCGACCGGGACGCCGAAATGGGCGGCGTTGACGGGCCGGGCCTTGACGCTGTCGAGGCCGATCGAGGCAACCGGCCTGCGCGAGGAAAAGAGCGCATCGGTGACGCGGCGACCGGCCGAGAAGACCATGTCGGCGCGGCAGTTTTCCAGGCTGTCGAGAACCACCAGATCGGCGCGCCAGCCCGGCGCGACCAGGCCACGGTCTTTGAGGCCGAAGGCGCGGGCGGCCGAAATCGAGGCGGCGCGGTAAATCGCCAGGGGCTCGACGCCGCTTGCGATCGCCGTGCGGACCATGTGATCGAGATGACCCTGTTCGGCAATATCGAGCGGATTGCGGTCGTCGGTGCAAAGCGCGAGGAAGGGTGAAAGCCGCTCGGTGATAATGGGTATCAGCGCCGCGAGATCCTTGGAGACCGAACCCTCGCGCACGAGGATATGCATGCCCTTGCGGATCTTTTCCAAGGCTTCGCCGGCGGTCGTGCATTCGTGCTCGGTGCGGATGCCGGCCGAGAGGTAACCGTTGAGGTCGTTGCCGGAGAGCAGCGGCGCGTGACCATCGATATGGCCGCCCTGGAAGGCGTCGAGCTTGGCCATACAGACGGGATCCTTGTGGATCACGCCGGGGAAATTCATGAATTCGGCAAGTCCGATGACCTTCGGATGGTGGCGGAAGGGCAGGAGGCGCTCGATCGGCAGATCGGCACCGGAGGTTTCAAGATGCGTCGCCGGCACACAGGAGGAGAGCTGGACGCGGATGTCCATGATCGTCTCCAGCGCGGATTCGAGAAAGAATTCGATGCCGGCGGTTCCGAGCACATTGGCGATTTCGTGCGGATCGCAGATGGCGGTGGTGACACCATAGGGCAGAACGCAGCGATCGAATTCATGCGGTGTGACGAGCGAAGATTCGATGTGCAGATGTGTGTCGATGAAGCCCGGAACAACGATCCTGCCCGAGATATCGATCTCGGTCTCGCCGTCATAACTGCCTGAGGTGCCGACGATGCGATCGGCGCCGATCGCGATGTCCGACTGGACGAGTTCACCGGTGACGAGATCGAAGAAGCGGCCGCCCTTCAGGACGATATCGGCCGGCACACGGCCAACGCCCTGGTCGATGAAGCGCTCGAGTCTGCTGGTCATGGCATTGCTCACATTACAACCGATTCCGAAACTTATAGCCGATCTGCCGCGACAAGCGAGTACCGCAAAACGAAACCGGGCGCCACAGGGGCGCCCGGTCGGTGACGGTCAGCGATGGTTTACTCGGCGGCGACGATCTTGCCGGCTTCCCACTTGTAGAGCGAGAAGCTCTGCGAGGTCAGGTCGCCGGTCTCGCCGTAGGTAACCTTGCCGATGGCGGTCGGGATCTCCTTGCCGTCCTTCAACGCAGTCGCGACGGCTTCCGCATCCTCGGCGCTGCCGGCCTTCTCGATGCCGGCTTTCAGCACTTCGATGGCGGCAAAAGCGTTCAGCGTGAAGGCCTCGGCCGGGATGTTCTTGGCGGCGAGCGCATCGGCTGCGGCTTTGGAATCCGGGCTCTTGGTGGCGTCCGAAGCATTGGTGAAGATCGTGCCTCTAGCCGCGTCCGTGCCGATTGCCCAGAATTCGGTGTTGGAGAGTCCGTCGCCGCCGATGATCGTCGTGTTGGCGGCGAGGTCATGCAGCTGGCGGGCGAGCAGGCCGCCTTCCGGGTGGTAGCCGCCGAAATAGACCACGTCGACCTTCTCGGACTTGATGCGGGTGGTGAGTGCGCTGAAATCCTTGTCACCAGGCGTGATCGCGTCATTGACGACTTCGGTGATGCCGCCGGCGTTCAGCGTCGCCTTGAAGGCGTCGGCGAGGCCCTTGCCGTAGGCGCCCTTGTCGTTGACGATGGCGACGCGCTTGTCCTTGAAATTCTTCAGCACATATTTGGCGGCGACTTCGGCCTGCTGGTCGTCGCGGCCGCAGGTGCGCAGCACGTTGGTCAGACCGCGCTTGGTCAGGTCGGGGGCCGTCGCGGTCGGGGTGACCATCAGCACGCCGTTTTCAGCAAGCACGTCCGAAACGGGAATGGCGACGCCCGATGTCACCGGCCCGACGACGAAGCGGATGCCGTCGCCGACGACCTTGTTGGCGGCGGAAACGCCCTGTTTCGGTTCGCCGGCATCATCGGCCAGTTCGAGGACGACCTTCTCGCCCAGAATCCCGCCCTTCTTGTTGATCTCGTCGACGGCTGTCTGCGCACCGTTCTTCACCTGGTCGCCATAGGCGGCGACGGGGCCAGTCAGCGGCGCGATCAGGCCGATGGTGATATCGGCATGGGCAAGCGGCGCAAAGGCGAGCGACGCGACGAGGGTCGCCGTCAATGTCTTGAGGGTCATTGTCTGTCTCCTTGGATGGGGTCATTCGACCCGCGATGAGGTGCCGCGCCGGATTTTCCGGATCGTTCAACGGCCCCCAGGCCGTGCCAAGGACGATCGATATCGGCGCGATCGATGCGCCCTCCGGCCATATTTGGCTCGGATGGGTGCAACGGCAAGATTTCTAGGAATTTTGGTGAGATTTCGCAAGTTGATAACAAAATGAAACGAAAATCGAGCCGATCCGGCGCGAAATAATCCAAAATCGTCGATCGTGACGCCGTCTGCAGATCTCTGGAGGGTGCTGTACCCGCATCTGCGCGTGCCGATGAACCTGCCGAATTTCGCGAAACTCTTCGTCTTTCAGAATAGTCGAATTCGGTTTCGAGATTAACACTTGATTCTACCAATTAGAGTAGAATCATTGTTCGTGCATATATTGCTGCGATGCAAAAGAACGGTCGATAATAAACAGAGAGATATTTCAGGAACAGAGATCTGGATGCTCAAGCGTATCGAAGCCAGACAGGTGCGCAACGGAATGTTTGTGGAAGCGATCGAGGGTGCATGGCAGGACCCTCTTCTGTCCAAGCGAAGATTTCTGCTGCGCCGTGAAGTCGATGCCCTGAAGCTTCGCAAGAGCGGCATTGAAGGTGTTATCATCAACACCAGCAGGGGCCTCGACATCGACGGTCTGCCAGGCGGCAATATCGAGATCGACACCAAAGCGGCACGCGAGACCATCCAGAAATCCGTGCAGGTGCTGGAAAGCGTTTTCGGCCGGCTCCAGCATGGCGATGGGATCGGTTTCGATCAGGTGGCGCCGGTGATTTCCTCGGTCTCCAAGTCGATGGATGACAATCCCACTGTCTTTCTGAGCGTTACGCGTTTGAAATCCAAGGACGAAGTGACGTTTCTGCATTCCCTTTCGGTGAGTGCGCTGATGATCCTTTTCGCCCGTCATCTCGGACTTGACGAGACGACCGTGCAGATGCTCGGCACGGCAGGATTGCTGCACGACGTCGGCAAGCTCGAAATTCCACTCGAGATACTCAACAAGGAAGGGCGCCTGGACGAGGACGAGATCAAGATGATCCGCGATCATCCGGAAAAGGGGCACGCAATCCTGTCACGCCAGGAAGGCATGCCGGAGATCGTTCTCGACGTCTGCCTGAACCATCATGAGCGTATCGACGGCAAGGGCTATCCCCGCAGGCTTTCCGAAGCGCAGGTCAGCTTCTATGCGCGACTTGCTGCGATTTGCGACGTTTATGACGCCATGACCTCCGTGCGGCCGTACAAGGCACCATGGAGCGCGAGCCAAGCACTGAAATGGATGCTTGGCAATGAAGGGCAATTCGATCGCCGGCTGCTGAAGAAATTCGCCCTCTGCCTTTCCGTCGCCGCCGTGACCTGAGGCCTATCGGTCTTCCCAAACAAAAGGGCCCGCGTGGATTTACAGCGCCGCGCGTCTTTTCAGACGCGCAAAGGACGCTGTAACACTTTGAATTGCTGCATAATTTTATCCTTAAATCGATCCCGACTTGAGGAATTATGCCGGAGATCCGCCGCAGGTCGTGATGCTGGAAGTCTTCAGAGCTTCCTCAAATGTTGTTCTGCAGGATGGTCCGCAGCTTGCCGAAGAGTTCGTCGATGTGGTGCTTCTCGATGATCAGCGGCGGGGAGAGTGCGATGATATCGCCGGTTGTGCGGATCAGCAGGCCGCTTTCATAGGCTTTCAGGAAAGCGGTGAAGGCACGCTTGGTGGGCTCGCCGGCGATCGGGTCGAGTTCGATGGCGCCGATCAGGCCGGTGTTCCTGATGTCGATGACATTGGGGCAGTCCTTCAGCGAATGCAGCGCGTCGGCCCAATAGTCGGAAAGCTCGGCGGCGCGTGTCAGCAGGCCCTCTTCCTTGTAGGTGTCGAGCGTGGCGAGTGCGGCGGCGGAGGCGATCGGGTTGCCGGAATAGGTGTAGCCGTGGAAGAACTCGATCATGTGCTCCGGGCCGTTCATGAAGGCATCATGGATCTCGGAGGTGACGAAGACGGCGCCCATCGGAATGACGCCGTTGGTCAGTCCCTTGGCAGCGGTGATCATGTCGGGCTTGACGTCGTAATATTGCGCAGCAAAGGGGGCGCCGAGGCGGCCGAAACCGGTGATGACCTCGTCGAAGATCAGAAGGATGCCGTGTTTGGTGCAGATCTCGCGCAGCTTCTGCAGGTAGCCCTTCGGCGGGATCAGGACGCCGGTAGAGCCCGCCACCGGCTCGACGATGACGGCGGCGACGGTGGAGGCGTCATGCAGGGCGACGATACGCTCGAGCTCGGTGGCGATGTCGCCGCCATGCTCGGGCTCGCCGCGGGTGAAGTTGTTCTTGCCGGGCTGGTGGGTGTGCGGCATGTGATCGACGCCGGTCAGAAGCGTGCCGAACATCTTGCGGTTGGTGACGATGCCGCCGACGGAGATGCCGCCGAAATTGACGCCGTGATAGCCGCGCTCGCGACCGATCAGGCGGAAGCGTGATCCATTGCCCTTCACGCGGTGATAGGCGAGCGCCACCTTGAGCGCGGTCTCGACGGATTCGGAACCGGAGTTGGTGTAGAGAACGTGGTTCAGGCCTTCCGGGGCGATGTCGACCAGGCGGTTCGCCAGTTCGAAGGCTTTGGGATGGCCGAGCTGGAAGGCGGGCGCATAGTCGAGCTCGCCGGCCTGCTCGCGGATCGCCTCGGTGATCTTCGGGCGGCAGTGGCCGGCATTGACGCACCAGAGGCCAGCCGTGCCGTCCAGCACCTGACGGCCGTCATGGGTCGTATAGTACATGTCCTTGGCGCCGACGAACAAACGCGGCTCCTTCTTGAACTGGCGATTTGCCGTAAACGGCATCCAGAAGGCGCGAAGATCGTTCGGTGCATTGAGGCGATTGGACATGCTGTTCTCCTGGCCGCCGACGGCCCTTTCCCGGGGGCTTCACGCCCATATTTTTACTGCCCGGTCAAATTATCAGGGCTTCCCAAGGCGTCAACGGGAAAAGTCCCGAGAACGGTTCCTAACAGGAAGCTCAGCTTGTTTGGGTTGATCACGGGGCGAGCGCTTCTGCGCGATGAGGCTGCAATTCCTTCCCGTCGGCGAAAGGAACAGAAGACCAGAGCTGTCAAAGACACGACCGGCAAATCGCAAATTTGCCGGTCGTGCCATAAGGTTCAGGTGCTGAAATATCGTTGCCAAGCCTCCGGGAACATCCCCTTCAGCAGGACATCGGCCGACATTCATGTCAGCGCTATCATCAAGCGGCGGATCTATTTCTGTTCTGCACGAGGTAGATGTCTTCGAGCGTTGCCAGGATCTTCATGACCGGCTCTGAGGTGCTCGAATAGTAGATGGTTTGTGCGTCCCGGCGGGTCTTGACGAGCTTTTGAGCGCGCAGTTTCGACAGGTGCTGTGAAAGAGCCGACTGGCTGAGCCCGACCTGCGTCGCAAGCACGCCGACGGCCACTTCGCCCTTCACGAGGCTACACAGGATCAGCAATCTCTTCGGATTGGCCATGGCCGATAATAAAGCTGCCGCCACAGTCGTGTGATCGGCCAAATCAGAGGTTTCCATATGTTATCTTCCTAATGCGAAACGTACATCAAACGTGTTGGCGCAGGGCGCCAGCCGGGATTTTGACTGACACCAAAAGCTACCAACTAGGCTCGAAGATTGTATATACCTAAATTTAAGGTATCGAGTATGCTATTTTAGACATGTTTGAACAAATGTGATTGGCATCCACAGCGAGGGTTTCGAACTCGTATCGCAGCAGGAAGTCGCCGGAAATCATATCGAAACCTGAGGAATCGATACCACAAATGCGCCAAGGACCCGATTCTGGCGCCTTTAGCCTGATAGCGAGGGCTTCGGCTATATCGGGATGGCGTTCTACTAAATCTCGCACTGTCTGTGTCGCCGCGGCGGCGATCGCCTCATTCGCGGCCGACTGGATTACGAGATCGTTCCCGTCGAGCTGGTAGGCGCGGCCGAAGCCGCCATTGAGGCTGGCTTGTTCCGGCTTGAGACGAAAGAACAGGAAATCAGGAAAGTCGATATAAAGCTTCGCCTTGGTGTGGCGAGCGAGAAAACGCGTGCGGATCCGCTCGTAGAATGCATTGCTGCGCTCGACGGGTTCTGCCATGCACTGGGTTGTCAGACGAGGATAGGCGAGGGGATCGCCCTTGCCGGGCTCGCCGGTCAGGAGCGAGGCGCGCGGGTCTCTGGCGAGCGCTCTGGTATGGGCCGACAGCTGCGAAACCAGGATGACCGGCGTGCCGTCGATATCGGTGGCGACCAGCACGCGGCTGGCGGAGGGAAAGCCGGTCTCGGGGTCGAGAACGGCAATCGCCGCGTGCCGGGCGGAGCGCAGAAGCACGCGGGCGAGCTTGCGGGCATCGTCGTCGGTTTCGCGTAGGGGGGAAGGCTGATCTTTCATATCCGCTTTGTGGCAAAGCGGATGGAAAACATCAAGCTTCCTGCTTGCGGCGATGGCGGGTGAGGCCGGCGACGATATCCTGAGCCGAGATGGTGCCGACGATCGCACCGTTCTCGACGATGCCGATACTGCCCGGCTGGCGGGCAAGGGCATCGAGGATATCGATGAGCGGGGTCACGGCGCGGGCCGTGGCGCTGACGCTCATGCCGGCGGCAGTCTGGCCCAGGCCCGGCTGCATGACATCGGCCGCCGTCAGCATGTTGATCGGATTGAGGTTCTGCACGAAATCGGCGACATACTGGTCGGCGGGGTTCTTGACGATATCGTGCGGCGTCCCGCACTGGATGATGCGGCCGCTCTCCATGATGGCAATGCGATTGCCGATGCGGAAGGCCTCGTCGAGATCGTGGCTGACGAAAAGAATGGTCTTCTTCAGCCGCCGCTGGAATTCCAGGAGCTCATCCTGCAGGCGGGTGCGGATCAATGGGTCGAGCGCCGAGAACGGCTCGTCCATGAGCAGAATCGGGGCGCCGGTGGCAAAGGCGCGGGCGAGCCCGACACGCTGCTGCATGCCGCCGGAAAGCTCGTTGACCTTGCGATCGGCCCATTTCGTCAGGTTGACGAGTTCAAGCTGTTCGCCGACGCGGAGCTTGCGTTCGGCTTCCGGCATGCCGGCGAGTTCGAGACCGAAGCCGACATTGTCGGCGACGGTGCGCCAGGGCAGGAGGGCGAATTGCTGGAACACCATCGAGACGGTGTGGGTGCGCAACTCGCGTAGCGCCTTGGCATTGCATCTATAGGGGTTGACGGGGCCGGTGGCCGCCGAGACCGCGACATCGCCACGCACCACGGGAGCGAGCCCGTTGACGGCGCGTAGCAGCGTCGACTTGCCGGAGCCGGAAAGACCCATCAGCACCAAGATCTCGCCTTCCTCGATCGTCAGCGAGGCGTTGGCCACACCGAGCACCAGACCGGTGGCGGCGCCGATCTCGTCGCGCGTTTTGCCCTGGTCGACCATGGCAAGCGCGGTTTCCGGCCGATCGCCGAAGACGATGCTGACATTGTTAAAGCTTACCGCGGTCATGCAGCGCCTCCTTCACCCGCGGTGCGGAACATCCGGTCGAGAATGATTGCCAGGATGACGATGCAGAAGCCCGCCTCGAAGCCCTTGGCGATATTGACGGTGTTCAGCGCACGGACGACGGGCACGCCGAGCCCGGGAGCGCCGACAAGGGCGGCGATGACGACCATCGACAGCGACAGCATGATGGTCTGGGTGAGACCCGCCATGATCTGCGGCGTGGCGAAGGGAAGCTCGATCTTGCGCAGCACCTGTATCGGCGTCGCGCCGAAAGCGACGGCGGCTTCGACGAGGGACGGCGGCGTCGAGATGATGCCGAGGCGCGTCAGCCGGATCGGGGCGGGGATTGCGAAGATGACGGTCGCGATCAGGCCCGGCACCATGCCGAGGCCGAACAGGATGAGCGCCGGGATCAGATAGACGAATGTCGGTATGGTCTGCATGAGATCGAGCACCGGGCGCATGGCGGCATAGACCCAAGGGCGGCGGGCAGCGGCAATGCCGAGCGGAATGCCGATCACCATACAGACGAAGGTGGCGGCGAGCACGAGGGCGAGCGTCTCCGTCGTTTCCTTCCAATAGTCCTGGTTCACGATCAGCAGCAGCCCGAGACAGGTGAAGACGGCAACCGCGATCGACCGGCGCAGCCAAAAGGCGATGGCGGTGATGGCAGCGATGACGATCAGCGGATGAGGCTTCTGCAGCACGAAGAGCAGGCCGTCTATGGCGCTCGACAGCAGGAAGGCGATCTGGTTGAAGAACCATTCGCCGTTCGAGGTCAGCCAATCCACGAAGGACTTGGCCCAGGGGCCAACGGGAATCTTAAATTCGGTGATCCAATTCAAGGGTGCGCCTATCCAGAAAAACAACAATCGGATAAAAATGAAACGGGGCGGCGAGCCGCCCCGTTCATATCATCAGAGGCCGAGGCCGGTCTTGGCGGCCGCGAGGGCTTCGCCGCTGCCGTCGCGGGTCTTGACGCCCGCAAGCCAGGGCTCAAGCGCAGCGGGGTTCGCCTTCAGCCATTCGGAAGCCGCAGCTTCCGGCTCCTTGCCGTCGTTGAGGATCTTGCCCATGATCTGGTTCTCCATGTCGAGGGAGAACTTCAAGTTCTTCAACATCATGCCGACATTCGGGCATTCGTCGAGATAACCGGCACGCACGTTGGTGAAGACCTTGGCGCCGCCGAAGTCAGGGCCGAAGACCTTGTCGCCGCCTGTGAGGTAGGTCAGCTTGAAGTTGGTGTTCATCGGATGGGGTTCCCAGCCGAGGAAAACAACGGGCTTGCCTGATTTGTCGGCACGCGCGACCTGGGCGAGCATGCCCTGTTCGGAGGATTCGACGACTTCCATATCCTTCAGGTCGAACTCGTTCTTCTCGATCATGTCCATGACGAGGCGGTTGCCGTCATTGCCGGGCTCGATGCCGTAGATCTTGCCGTCGAGATCGTCCTTGTGAGCGGCGATATCCTTGAAGTCCTTGATGCCGAGTTCCGCACCCTTGGCGTTGGTTGCGAGCGTGTACTTGGCGCCGACGAGGTTCGGGCCGAAGGATTCGACCGACTTGTCGTCGAGATAGGGACGGACGTCCTTCTCCTGCGTCTCCATCCAGTTGCCGAGGAAGACATCGATGTCCTTGTTCTTCAGCGAGGTATAGGTGACCGGCACCGAGAGAACCTTGACGTCGGTCTCATAGCCGATGCTCTTCAGGATGACGGATGCGGTGGCGGTGGTGGCGGTGATATCCGTCCAGCCGACGTCCGAGAAATGAACGGTGGAGCAGCTGTCGGGATCGGCAGCGAAGGCGGCGGTCGCAACGGAGAGGGCGGCGACGGCAGTTGCGGTAACGAGTTTGAACGTGCTTGTTGTTTTCATTTTAGACTCCCAGTCTTTAAGTTCCCAAGCCAACCATCAATAACCGAGTTTGACAAGCGACCTCAGTGCGTTTGCGCCGTATCGACCCATGCGATTGCGACGTCCGCGGATTTTTTGGCAGCGCCTTGTTTTCGGGGCTTTCAGCGGTTTTCGAGCCGGATTCCTGTGATTATCGCTCACTCAGGGCTTTTCTTTGCCATTCCGAGCTTTCAATAAGCCGATCAAGGAGAAATCGGATGGCAAAACTCTATTTCAACTACTCGACGATGAACGCCGGCAAGTCGACGATGCTGCTGCAGGCCTCCTATAATTACCAGGAGCGCGGCATGCGCACTGTGCAACTGATCGCAGCCTTCGACGAGCGCACTGGTCGGGGCGTCATCGGCTCGCGGATCGGGCTGGAGGCGAGCGCCATTCCTTTCGAGTCGCATGAGGACCTGTTCCTGTTGATCAAGGGACTGAGTGGCGGGGGCGCGCCGATTTCCTGCATCTTCGTCGACGAGGCGCATTTCATGACGCCTGTCCATGTCTGGCAGCTTGCCCGCGTCGTCGACAGGCTCAACATTCCTGTGATGGTCTACGGGCTGAGAACCGATTTCCAGGGCAAGCTGTTTCCGGCCTCGCAGGAACTGCTGGCGATCGCCGACGAAATGCGCGAGGTGCGCACGATCTGCCATTGCGGACGCAAGGCGACGATGGTTGTGCGGCTCGACGCGGAAGGAAAAGTATTGCACGAAGGCGCGCAGATCGATGTCGGCGGCAACGAGAAATATGTCTCGCTCTGCCGCAGGCACTGGGACGACGCGATGAACGGTGCCTGGATCGCCGAGCCGGTCTAAAGCCGCCGATGCTGCCTGTTTTCTTTGGCGCCGCAAGCGACTAGCTTGGGGCAGGAGATTCCCTGGAGAGGCTTGGTGCGCAAACCCCCGCCATTCGACAGCCAGTATGAAGCCGCAGGCAGCCTTGCCGAGAGGATTGCGGCCGAGGGAGCCTATTGCGTCGCCGCGATCGGCGCCTTCAGCGGCGACGAAACCCGATCGGCCGACGAGGTCTTCCTCGAGCAGAATGCCCGCTTCCAGGCCCATATCGCCGATGCTGCGGCGCTCGACGCCCAACTGGCCGAGCTGGTCTTTTCCCTCGATCGGCTGACGGCCGAGGTCTCAGCCGATCTCGACAGTTTCCGGGGGCTGACGCTGCGCGAGAAGATGGCCGGCTGGGTGTCGCGCCAACGGATGTGGCGCATGTATACCGAACGCGTGCGCGAGGCGCCCGTCATCGAGCGGCTGCTCGACCTTTTGACGAAATCGGACGCGCTCGCGGGGCTGATCGCCGGCCAGCGCGCCGCGCTCACCGAACGGCACAAGGCCGCCGAACTCAGCCTTGTCGATATCGTCGAGCAGCGGCGGCGGTTGGTCGTTTCCATCGACATCGCCCGCCTCAAGATGAAGGAGCTCAATGCCAAGGCGCTGACGACGCAGGGCCGTATCGGCGTCTATGGCAACAGGGCGCATTGGGAGCAGATGGAGGCGGAGCGGCGGGCGCTGAAGGCGGAGGCCGAGCGGATTTCCGCCGGGGAGCACGAGATGCGCGACGACAGCCAGCGGCGCGAGCGCTTCATCGGCCTGTTCCAGGCCTTTGTCGATTCGCTGAACGGCCGGATCGCCGCCTGCAACGCGCTGCTGCGCAAGCTGCTGATCGACGTGGAAGAGCGGCTGATCATCTATCAGGCGCAGGTCGATACCGACCGGCCGGGCATGAAGGTGAGGATCAAGCCGGAACTCTTTCCCGATATCGCCGCACCGATCAGGCTGTTCGAGAAGGGCATGCTGGTCGCCCAGGATCTGGAGCGGCGCAAGAGCCGCGCCGATCTCGAATTCGCCAGAAGGTTTCCGACCTATGCCGAACCGCCGCCGGAAACATCGGGAGCGCCTCTGATCGACACGGCGCGCAGGTCTTTCCGTTTCAGCCTGCCTTTCCTGCGCTCCTGACCAGCAGGGGCGAGGCAATACCCCTCTTGCGCAATGCGTTCATTCCGAAAAATCGAAGGGCTCGTGTTGTGCTCGGCCCATCGAGCGCATATGTGGGATGCAGCGGGGCGGCAATGTCCCGATGTTCGCCTCGCCTGACAGGAGACGACGATGCTTGACCGGATAGCCGGTTTTTTCAGGCTGATCGGCCAGATGATCGGCCGCTGGGCCCGCCTGTTTGCCGCCTGGGCCTTCTGGCCCATTCTTGCCGCGCACGGCTGGTATCAGCGCCGGAGCTGGATGATCCGGCTGCCGGTCATCGCGTTCGTGGCGCTGCTGGTCGTGCTCTACGGTTATTTCTTCTGGCAGACGCAGGTCTGGTCGAATTTCAACACCGCTTTCGTCGACCAGTACCGGCTTTCCGAACGCAAGGTTGCCGCTGGGCAGGAAGTGCCGATCGCCGAGGGTGCCAATGCGACGGCGCCGAAGACCTGCCAGCGCTCGGCGATCGTCGACGTCGCGGCCGATCTGACCGATTTCAATGTCAATCAGAACGCGTGGATCTCCTCCATGCTGCTCTACAAGATGGGCTTCTTCGGCATCGACTGGGATCACACGCCTTTCCTCGACAACAAGGCGTCGTTCCAGCGCGGCGTCAATCAGGCGGTCCGGCGGACCTCGGCGGAGCTTGTCGATACGCTTGGGCGGGTGCGCGGCACGTCGGGCATCAACAACGACCTGCAGAGCGCGCGCGGCAATCTGCAGTTCGACGAAAACAGCTGGTATTTCGGGCTCAATCCCTTCGGACCGAAGACGCCGACACCTTCCTATTACCGCTCGGCGATCGGCAGCCTGCGCAAGTTCAACACCGACCTTGCTCTCTGCAACGTCATTTTCGACGGCCGCGCCGACAATCTGATGCAGTTCATCGACCGCATCGCCAACGATCTCGGCGGCACCTCCGACATGCTCGCCGAGCGCTCGGAAAACCACAATCGCGGCTGGTTCGACACCCGCGCCGACGACCGATTCTGGTTCGCCTATGGCCAGCTCTATGCCTACTACGCCATCCTTGCCGCCGCGCAGGCGGATTTCTCGCAGGTGGTGCAGGAACGCAATCTCGGCGCGATCTGGGGCAGCACGACGCGGCAGTTCCAGGCCGCACTGCGCATCCAGCCCGCGATCATCTCGAACGGGCGCGAGGATGGCTGGATCATGCCGAGCCATCTCGCCACCATGGGCTTCTATATTCTGAGGGTACGTTCGAACCTCGTCGAGATCCGCTCGGTGCTCGACCGCTAAAACGTCTGGAGTCAGCGGGGTATCGTGTTGTCCTCGAAGCCGACGACGCGTAGTTTCTCGACAAATTCATAGGTGATGCCGACGATGCCGCCGCCGCTTTCATCGTTTCGGAAGCGGCCGACGCTGCGCACCAGCTTGTAGCCGCCAAGCCGGTTGTCGACACGATAAACGAAATGGAAGCCGACTCCGTAAAGGCTCGCCTCTTCGAAAGTTTGGGCGATCAGGCTGCGGTCCTCCTCGTGGATGCGCGACATCAGCTCTGTCAGGTTGACAGGGCCGTCGCTGTAGGGGAGGCCGAAGATCGCATGGACATCCTCGCTTGCAAAGAAATGTCCTGTCTCGATGTCGATGCGCCAGAAGCCGAAAAGACGATAGGCAGCAAGCATCTGGACGACTTCCGCATCGGTGATACCGATGTGGGCGCGGGATTGTTCTGTCTTGTCAATAACGGGCTGTTCGAAGTGAAGAGGCACGATTCCCCCAGATCACGGGACGACGTGCCGACTCTCTTCTGATTCCTCAGTTGATCAGCTTCAATCGAATTGCCTTAGCTACCAACTGGGTCCGGTTGACGCAATCGAGTTTTTTGATCGCGTTCGTCATATAGGCGTTCACCGTATGATCCGAGAGTGTGAGGATCTGACCGATTTCGATCGAGGTCTTGCCCTGGGCAGTCCAGCGCACAACCTCTAGTTCCCGAGTCGACAGCGCGTTATGCGCGCATTCCTCGTTGCGTTTGACTGCATTGTATGCATCGAGTGCATGGAGAATGATCATTGCCAGCTCGTTGATCTCGCTTTGGCCGAGCGCGGCGCGCTCGCCGCAGAACCAAAAGATCAGACGCTGGCCGTCGGCTGCAGTGGTCGGCATGGCAATGCCTGCCGGTATGGCATGGCGCAGCATCAGGGCACGAAGTTCGGCGGGAAAGGCCTGACCATTGGAGGCGTCGTTGAGGTGCCAGGCCGGCGGCACGGCAGATGCTCTTAACCTTACGCCGAAAGGGCAGCCGCGCATCATGTGGGCACGGTCGAAATCCCTGACATAGGCGGCCGGAAGCGAGCTCTCGATCAGCAGGGGTTTCAAGAGAAGATCTTCCGGGGAGGGGGCGTGCATCAGCGTCGCATGCGACAATCCGAAGGCTGTAGAGACCCTGCCAAGCGCCTGTGCAAACAGGCTGCGCGTTCGTGCGGTCGAAAGTTCTGCCGAAAGCAATGACTGTCTTTCAGAGGTAGTCATGTAAGACATTTGTACGCCTCCGGCAGCCCAATGTTACCGCTATCAAATACAGAAAATCGGCGGGATGCTAGCCCCAATTGACCTAACGCAAGCCGATTCGTTCGAATTGTGAAAAAATAGCCACGGTAGTGCGCGCCTCGGTTGAGTTTCGACTTGCAAAAATAGCGTTGCGGTACCTTTGAGTTCTTTCATGGCGGCATAGGGATGGTCTCGTGCAGCCGGGCAAGGAGAGAATCACTTGGGAGAGTTTCGGAGAAGAACTCGGGTGTCTCCGGCACGGCTGAATATACGAGACTTTCCGCTTATTTCGACGAGATGGGCGTCAATGCCGAGACATACGAGGCGATGATGCCCGCCACATCAACTGAGCGAGGGAGGATCATAGTTCCTTCTCAGGCGCTCGAGCTTGGCATCATCAATGGTATCATTCCTTATGATGAAGAGCCCGGCTTGCACGTCTGTGGGCCGGAGGCGAAGGAAAGCCCTCGATGCCCGAGAAAAGCTGAGGCAGAGATCGTTCCTGTTGCTACTTCCTTCAATTGATCTCAGGACGTGAAAGAGCGTAGCTCGCCGTTTTGCGTCGAGCTGCCGGTTGTTCAAACTCTGAAGGCGCCTCGTCCCGCCCGTCAATCCTTAGCGGCCGCAAGCCTGGCGCTATTCACACCCCGCCGATATTTCGCTATCTCGATGAAGAGAAAACAACGACTCCGCTCCCGCGGGGGCCGGACGGGGGGACATCCATGCCATCAATCAAATCCGATATCGAAATCGCGCGCGCCGCGGCCAAAAAGCCGATCTTCGAAATCGGGGCGAAACTCGGTATTCCGGTCGAGCAGCTCGTTCCCTATGGTCACGACAAGGCGAAGATCAGTGCCGAGTTCATCGCTGCGCAAGCGGGCAAGAAGGATGGCAAGCTGATCCTCGTCACCGCGATCAATCCGACACCGGCGGGCGAGGGCAAGACGACCACCACCGTTGGGCTCGGCGACGGGCTGAACCGGATCGGCAAGAAAGCCGTAGTCTGCATCCGCGAGGCCTCGCTCGGTCCGTGCTTCGGCGTCAAGGGCGGGGCGGCCGGCGGCGGTTATGCGCAGGTCGTGCCGATGGAAGACATCAACCTGCATTTCACCGGTGATTTCCATGCGATCACATCTGCGCACAATCTGCTGGCGGCGATGGTCGACAACCATATCTACTGGGGCAACGAAGAGAATATCGACATCCGCCGCATCACCTGGCGGCGGGTCATGGACATGAACGACCGGGCGCTCAGAAGCATGGTCTCCTCGCTCGGCGGCGTCGCCAACGGCTTCCCGCGCCAGGGTGGGTTCGACATCACCGTCGCCTCCGAAGTGATGGCGATCCTCTGCCTCGCCACCGACCTCAAGGATCTGGAGCAGCGGCTCGGCGACATCATCATCGGCTATCGTTTCGACAGGACACCGGTGCATGCGCGCGACCTGAAGGCAGACGGCGCCATGGCGGTGCTGTTGAAAGATGCGATGCAGCCGAACCTGGTGCAGACGCTGGAGAATAATCCGGCCTTCGTGCATGGCGGGCCCTTCGCCAATATCGCCCATGGCTGCAATTCGGTGACGGCGACGAAGACGGCGCTGAAGCTCGGCGACTATGTGGTGACGGAAGCAGGGTTCGGCGCCGATCTCGGAGCGGAAAAATTCTTCGACATCAAGTGCCGCAAGGCGGGGCTGAAGCCGGATGCGGCAGTCATCGTCGCGACCGTCCGGGCGCTGAAGATGAATGGCGGGGTGAAGAAGGACGATCTCGGCACGGAGGATGTCGCGGCGCTGAAGAAGGGCTGCGCCAATCTCGGCCGGCACGTTGCCAATGTGCGCCGGTTCGGGGTGCCCGTCGTCGTGGCGATCAACCATTTCGTCTCGGATACCGAAGCCGAGATCGCGGCGGTCAAGGAATTCGTCTCGAGGCTTGGCGCCGAGGCGATCCTCTGCCGTCACTGGGCGCTGGGTTCGGCCGGCATCGAGGAACTGGCGCACAAGGTGGTGGAACTGGCCGAATCCGGGCAGGCGAAATTCCAGCCGCTTTACGGCGACGATCTTTCGCTGTTCGAGAAGATCGAGATCGTCGCCTCGAAGATCTATCACGCCGGCGAGGTGACTGCCGACAAGGCGGTGCGCGACCAGTTGCAGACATGGGAGGAGCAGGGTTACGGCAAGCTGCCGATCTGCATGGCGAAGACGCAATATTCCTTCTCCACCGATCCGAACCTGCGCGGCGCGCCGGAAGGCCACATCGTCACCGTGCGAGAGGTGCGGCTTTCGGCGGGAGCGGGCTTCGTCGTCGCCATCACCGGCGAGATCATGACAATGCCAGGCCTGCCGAAATCACCGTCGGCGGAACGGATTTTCTTGAACGACCAGGGCTATATCGAGGGATTGTTCTGATCCGGTGATGGCTTGGCTGGCTGTCTCAATAGACGAAGACGATGGCTTTTCTCCCGTTCGGGACCTATGAGCAGCCAGAGGACCAGCCGTTCCAAAGTGCCTGTCAGCAACACTCCGACAGCAAGAAACCAATGCAGTTTGCCGGTAAAAACGAAACCTATGCCCAGGAAAACGAGAGCCACGATCGCGTAACATGCGATGATCCTCATTCGCGGTCGCCCCTTTCATTGATATTCTGCAGCTTTGATTTGGGTACTTCGGTTCTCGATTCAAGCGTGAAGCGCAACTCTTTGAAATGACTAATGGCAATAACGATAGCCGCCCTTCCTCTCGATCACGTCGAGGTGGAAATGCGTCTCATGGGCGGCGTCGCTTTCGGGGTCGAGGACGGTGGTGAAGTAGAGGCAGCCGGCGGCGCTGACGGTGCGCTGGAAGGCGCCGGTCAGCGTCGAATCCTCGCGGCGGGAGCGGACGGCGACATCCTCACCCTTTTCGAAATGGAAGCTCGCAATATCGATGGCGTTGCCGCGGGCATGCTCGGAGATCTTGCCGGTTCCGGCGCCGTTGCGCAGGCGGCACATATAGGACGTTGCCTGGTTGACGGTGGTGATGCGGCCCTGCTCCGGCAGGGCGGCGGAAGCCGCCGGGATCACGCTGTCCTTCATCCAGCGGGCGAGGGCGAGTGCCGCCGGGCAGCGGATCGTCGCCTCCGGCTTCAGCTTGATTCCGGGCAGGGCTTCGGAGACGATGATCGGCTTGTCGATGCCGCAGCCGTTACCGTCGTCGATGCGCGGCGTGTCCTTGAAGACGACGCCCAGGGACTGGAGTGCGGCCGTGCATTCGGCATGCTCGGCATCGCTTTCGGGTTCGATCGTCAGGTGTTGCTCTTCAAGTGTCTGCTCGCCGGGCGGCTTACCTTCTTCCGTCGGCGGCTGCGAGCTATCGGGGCTGCCTGGCGGCCGCGGCGGACCTTGCATCGGCTCTGCCGACCCGGACTTTGAGGGTGCGACCTGCGGCACTGGCGGCGGGCTCGATGCCGGTGCCTGCGGATCCTTTACATCGGGCTTCGGCTTCGGCTGCGGGGCCGGGACCTCTTCAGGCTTGGGCGGTTCTGCCTTTTCCGAAGAAGGGGAGGCGGGGCTGGTCGCCTGTCCGGCATCTGGCCGAGGTTCGGGCATCGGGCCTTGCGGGGGCAGGCGGGCGCCGGCAAGAAAGGCGGTAGCGGCGCAAAGGATCGCCAATGTCGAAAGTTTTCTCAACGCGTCCGATTCCTCCTATCCGTGGCTAAAGACAACGCATGAGGGCGTTTTTCGTTGCAATTGTGCAACGTCATTGAAGATCGCTAAAACTTGATATAAATATTCAACATAAGACGACGACTTATGTTGACAATGCTCCTCATGTTTTTTATGCGGCAAAAAGAAGGCGGAATTCTGCTCCGCCTTCATCCGTAAAAGCCCAGCCAGCCCCTCGAGCGTGCGACACGCCACGACCAGCCAGCCCGGTAATCATCATTAGAGGGTAGGTTATGATCGTCCGGCATTGGCGTTCGGTTCTATTGGTCTGCACGGCAGCCACAGTTGTTCTTCCTGTTTCGCAGTCTTTCGCGCAAAGCGCTACGGCAGCCACGCCGCAAGTCACGGCGGAGGACAGCACCGTCCTGCAGAAGATCGTCGTCAAGGGCAAACGCGCGGCGCCCGGCAGCGTCGCCGACACGCCGGTTTCGACCGAGATTACCGACAAGAAGCTCGATGAGAAACAGGTCACCAATATCGAGGACCTCGGGCGCAGCGTCGATCCGGGCATTAACGCCTCACGTGGCGATGCCGGCATCAATCTGCGCGGCCTCTCCGGCCCGCGCATCCTGACCATCGTCGACGGCATTCCGATCCCCTATCTCTCGAACAGTTCACGCCAGGGGGCCTTCGCGCCGGCCAACGCCAACGGCGGCGGCGACACCTTCGATTTCAATTCGCTGTCGTCGCTCGATATTGTGCGCGGCGCGGATTCGAGCCGGGGCGGCTCGGGCATGCTCGGCGGCGCCATCGTCGTCAACACGCTGGAGCCGGAGGATCTCATTCCGGAAGGCCGCGACTGGGGTGCGATCGTCAAGTCGACCTATGACAGCGAAGACCGCAGCATTTCCGGATCGGCCGCCGCTGCCAAGAAGATCGGCAACACGTCGATCCTCTTTCAGGGCGGCTACCGCAAGGGCCATGAACGCGACAATATGGGCGACAACGACAGCTACGGTCGTTACCGCACCGAGTCGGATCCTGCCGATTTCGACCAGCACAACCTGCTTTTCAAGCTCCGCCAGGAATTCGAGGGCGGCCACCGCCTCGGCCTGACGGCCGAACGGTTCCGTCGCGATCTCCAGACCGACAAAAGAGATCTGCAGGGGACCGGGCGCACCTATATGATCGACAATTATGATGCCCGTGAGCTGAACGACCGCGACCGCGTTTCCCTCGATTATGATTATGAAGCCACATCGTCTGACGCTTTCTTCACCTCCGCCCGCGCGGTACTCTATTGGCAGGACCTGAAGAAGGAATCGGGCACGAACGGCCGCACGGCGGCCAATGTCGCCTATGGCCGTAACAACGAGATCGAAAATAAGACCTGGGGCTTCAACGGCACCGTCACCAAGGATTTCGAATATTCGAACGTCCGCCATTCGGTGAAGGCAACGCTCGAAGCGACGACGTCGGACTGGACCCAGTACAGCTCCGCGCTATGCCCGACGCCGACGACATGCCCTTCGCTCAACAACCAGTCGGAAGTTCCCGACGTCGAGAGCAAGACGATCGGCCTGTCGATCGAAGACAAGATCGAGTTCGGCGATACGAATTTTGCGTTGACGCCAGGCATTCGTTTCGACTGGTTCAGCTATGATCCGTCAACGAGCGGCGGGTTCGCCAGCAATCCGGCGCTTGCCAAGTTCGGCACGCTGTCCGACCGCAGCGATCAGCACGTTTCGCCGAAGGTGCTCGCCACCTACGAATTGACACTCGATGTGCAGCTCTACACCCAGCTGTCGTCGGCCTTCCGCGCACCGACTGTCGATGAGCTCTACAGCCGCTTCTACAATGCGGGTGGCAACTATGCCCAGCTCGGCAACCCTGACCTGAAGCCAGAAACTGGCTATGGGGTCGAGATGGGCGCCAATTTCGACACGGGTGATTTCAACGGCCGTCTGGCGGTCTTCCACAACCGGTATCACAACTTCATCGAAACGGTGACGAGCGTCAACGCGACCACTGGCATCACGGAGTTCAACTATACCAACGTCAGCAGTGTGACGATCTCCGGTATCGAAGCGAGCGCCGACAAGACGTTCAACAACGGCATCAACCTGCATGCCGCACTCGCCTATGCCTACGGCAGGAACGAGGAAACTGCCCAGCGCCTGCGATCGGTGGCACCGTTCAAGGCGATCATCGGCGGCGGCTGGAGCAACGAGAATTTCGGCTTCGATCTTTCTTCGACGCTTTCGGCGGGCATGCTCACCGACCATCTCGATACGCCTGTCACCAACACCGCCGACACGACCTTCGATGCGCCCGGCTATGCGATCGTCGACCTGACCGGCTGGTGGACGCCGGTCCAGGTGCCGGGCCTGCGCGTGCAGGCAGGCGTTTACAACATCTTCGACCAGGAATATTTCAACGCGCTCGCCGTGCGCGATGTCAACCTGATCTCGACGGCGTCACAGCCGCGCGATTGGTATTCCGAGCCCGGTCGTACTTTCAAGGTCTCGCTGACCAAGACCTTCTGATCTTGATCACGCTTCAAGGCTGGGGAGGGGCGGCTTTCGGGCCGCCCTTTTTCAATCCCGCATTCGCCTCTTGCGCAATCGCTGATCTCAGGCTAACAATTTTTCATGATCAAGTCCTTGAACATTGCTGTTTGGTGGTGGGTTCGCTAAGGCGGCCTCGACCAATCGTGTCCAAAGACGACGAGTGAGCCGCCCGAAACTTCGAGGCGGCTTTTTTGTTTTGTGGCCGCCTGTCGTCCGGGCCCCGATAACGGAGTGGAACAATGGTAACGATCCTGCGGGATGATGGTGCGGAAATCTACGAGACCAAGGGTGGTATTACCGTCACGCGGCAGCGGCGGGCGATCCCCTACGGCGATGCGGTCTCTTCCTATGTCGACAAGCTCGACGAGCGCCGCGGCGCGGTGTTTTCGTCGAACTACGAATATCCGGGCCGCTATACGCGCTGGGATACCGCTGTCGTCGATCCGCCGCTCGGCATCTCTTCCTTTGGGCGCGACGTTTGGATCGAAGCCTATAATGAACGCGGCGAGGTGATCCTCGGCTTCGTGACCGAGCGGCTGAAGACAGTGTCCGACATCGTGCTCGGCGCTTCCTCGGCCCGCCGCCTCGACCTCACCGTCAAGACGCCGGACCGGGTGTTCACCGAGGAAGAACGCTCGAAGATGCCGACGGTCTTCACCGTGCTGCGCGCCGTCACCGACCTGTTTTATTCGCAGGCGGATGCAAGCCTCGGGTTCTACGGCGCCTTTGGATACGACATCGCCTTCCAGTTCGACGCGATCGATCTGAAGCTGACGCGACCCTCCGACCAGCGCGACATGGTGCTCTACCTGCCGGACGAGATCCTCGTCGTCGACAACTACGCCGCCAAGGCCTGGGTCGACCGTTACGACTTCGAAAAAGGCGGCGTGACGACCGAGGGCAAAGCGGGCGATATCGCTGCCGAGCCGTTCGTACGCACCGATGCCATTCCGCCGAAGAGCGATCACCGGCCGGGCGAATATGCCGAGCTCGTGACCAAGGCAAAGGAAAGTTTCCGCAAGGGCGACCTTTTCGAAGTCGTGCCCGGGCAGAAATTCATGGAGCGCTGCGACAGCAAGCCGTCCGACATTTCAAAGCGGCTGAAGGCGATCAATCCGTCGCCTTATTCCTTCTTCATCAATCTCGGCCATCAGGAGTATCTGGTCGGCGCCTCGCCCGAAATGTTCGTGCGCGTTTCCGGCCGTCGCATCGAGACCTGCCCGATTTCGGGCACGATCAAGCGCGGCGACGACCCGATCGCCGACAGCGAGCAGATCCTGAAGCTCCTGAATTCCAAGAAGGACGAGTCCGAGCTCACCATGTGCTCTGATGTCGACCGCAACGACAAAAGCCGGGTCTGCGAGCCGGGTTCGGTCAAGGTGATCGGCCGCCGGCAGATCGAGATGTATTCGCGCCTCATCCACACGGTCGACCATATCGAAGGGCGGCTGCGCGACGACATGGACGCCTTCGACGGTTTCCTCAGCCACGCCTGGGCCGTCACCGTCACCGGCGCCCCGAAGCTCTGGGCGATGCGCTTCATCGAGAGCCATGAAAAGAGCCCACGCGCATGGTATGGCGGGGCGATCGGCATGGTCGGCTTCAACGGCGACATGAACACCGGCCTGACGCTGCGCACCGTGCGCATCAAAGACGGTATCGCCGAGGTGCGCGCCGGTGCGACGCTGCTCAACGATTCCATTCCTGACGAAGAAGAAGCCGAAACAGAACTGAAGGCCTCAGCCATGCTTTCCGCCATCCGAGACGCCAAGACGGGCAATTCCGGCAGAGTCCAGCGCGACGTTGCGAGCGTCGGCAAGGGCGTCAGCATCCTGCTCGTCGATCACGAAGACAGCTTCGTCCACACGCTCGCCAATTACTTCCGCCAGACGGGGGCGACGGTTTCGACCGTGCGTACGCCGGTGCCGGAGGAAATCTTCGACCGGCTGAACCCGGACCTTGTCGTGCTGTCGCCCGGACCCGGAACCCCCAAGGATTTCGACTGCAAGGCGACGATCAAGAAGGCGCGGGCGCGCAACCTGCCGATCTTCGGTGTCTGCCTTGGACTGCAGGCGCTGGCCGAAGCCTATGGCGGGGAACTGCGCCATCTGGCGCTGCCGATGCACGGCAAGCCCTCGCGCATCCGCGTGCTGGAGCCTGGCATCGTCTTCTCCGGCCTTGCCAAGGAGGTGACGGTCGGCCGCTACCACTCGATCTTCGCCGATCCCTCGACGCTGCCGCGTGAGTTCATCATCACGGCGGAAAGCGACGACGGCACGATCATGGGCATCGAACACGCCAAGGAACCGATCGCCGCGGTGCAGTTCCATCCGGAGTCGATCATGACGCTCGGTGGCGACGCCGGGATGCGGATGATCGAAAATGTCGTGGCGCATCTGGCGCGCAAGGTGAAGACGAAGGCCGCCTGACCGCAATTTCGCCTGGCCCTTCCTGCTGTGGGAAGGGCCAGTCAATAGGCCGTCGGGCCGCGACTTGACTTCTTCCGGCAAATCAGAACATTTCAGGAACGACCAATTGGAGCCTGTCGCCGTGGCCAATGCTGAAAAGTTCATCGTTCTCCCTTATCGCAAGAACCGCGGCAATCTCGTGCCCGGCGAAATGCGCCAGGCATCGAACTCCGTCAGCGCGGAAAAGATTGCCTCGGCGATGTCGGAGCGTTTCGTCGGCGTGGCGGCTTATGCGGTGATCGTCGACGAGGAAACCGGCGATATGTCGTCGCCGCGATTGCTTGCACGATATGGCGAGATTGCCGATCTCAACGCCGCCTGAGGCGCGGTTTTCAATATGGAGACATCGCTCTACCTGCCGGTCAAAGCTTTCCTGGAGGCGGCGGGTTATGTCGTGAAGGGTGAGGTCGGCGGGTGCGATCTCGTGGGCCTCAGCGATGCCGAGCCGCCGGTCGTGGTGGTTTGCGAACTCAAGCTCTCCTTCAACCTCGAACTGCTTCTCCAGGTGGTCGACCGCGCGGCGATGAGCGATGAGGTCTGGATCGCGGCCCGCGTCTCCGCCAAGGGTCGAGGGCGGGAGACCGACAAACGCTATCGCGATCTCTGCCGCAGGCTCGGCATCGGCATGCTCGGCGTCTCCGATGCCGGCGAGGTCAGCATCATCGTCAGTTCCGTCTCTCCGATGCCGCGCACCAATCCCAAGCGGCGGACGCGCCTCGTCAAGGAGCATCAGCGCCGCCACGGCGATCCCGCCGTCGGCGGCAGCACGCGGGCGCCAATCATGACCGCCTATCGTCAGCAGGTGCTGCTCTGCGCCGCCGCAATCGAGCGTGGGGTCGGACGGCCGCGGGATATGAAGGCTCAGGTGCCCAATGCCGGCCGAATCCTGCTCGACAACGTCTACGGATGGTTCGAACGCAAGGAGAAGGGCGTCTACGCCCTGACGCCTGCAGGGCAGGCGGCACTCTTGCGCTGGCCGCAGACTATTCTCTCCGAGTCTGCTCCTTGAGCACGCGGAAGGGGAACCTCATTGCCCTTTGACAAATCCGCCGTCTTCCCCCATATCACCATCAACTGAACCGCCTGCGCGATATTCGCGTGGGCGGTTTTGCGTTTCAACGGCTTGAATTCTGCAATTCATTCGCAACCGCAGGGGAACGATATGAGTGATAACGGCGATCTTACGGTCCGCAAGCTGGCGATGTGGGGCATCCCGCTGTCGCTCGGCGTCATGGGACTGAAGATGGTGGCCTGGTGGGTCACTGGGTCGGTGGCGCTGCTGTCGGACGGACTCGAATCGTCGGTCAACGTCGTTGCCGCCTTCATCGCCTTCTTCGTCATTCGCTATGCGCAGAAGCCGGCCGATCACGACCACCCCTTCGGTCATCACAAGGCGGAATATCTGTCTGCCGTCACCGAGGGCGTGCTGATCGTCGTCGCTGCCCTGCTGATCGTCAACGAGGCGGTTGGTTATCTCGCCGAGCCACGCATGCTGGATGCACCCGTGCTCGGCCTTGCGATCAACTTCGCGGCCGGTGTCATCAATGCGATCTGGGCGCGGTTGCTGATCCGGACTGGACGCAGACATCGCTCGGCAGCACTGACGGCGGATGGGCAGCATATCATGTCCGATGTCGTGACCTCCGTCGGCGTGCTCGTCGGCCTGCTGCTGGCGCTGGCAACGGGATATGCGATCTTCGACCCGGTGCTTGCCATTCTCGTTGCCGTCAACATTCTCTATCAGGGCTGGAGGGTGATCTCGCAATCGATTGGCGGGCTGATGGACCAGGCGGTCGAACCGCAGGAGGAGGAAGCGATCAAACAGGCGATTGCCAGCCACGCAGAGGGCTCGATCGGCGTGCATGACCTGAAAACGAGGCGGGCGGGCACCGTCACCTTCATCGATTTCCACATGGTGGTGCCCGGCGGGATGTCGGTGCGGCAGGCGCATGATATATGCGACCGCCTTGAGGATGCCATCAGGGCGGTGCACGAGGGCGCCACTATCGCAATTCATGTGGAGCCGGAGGGCGAAAAGGCTCACGGCATCCGCGTCAAAGTCGTCAAGGAGGCCTAATGCCGAATACCGATGTTTCCAGCCTGTCGATGCTGGGTCAGCAGACCGAAACCGCGCAATCGCCGGAGGAGGCAGTGCTTGAGAAAGTGCCGTCCAACCATGCCGGCACCGATTACGTCGTGCGCTTCACCGCGCCGGAATTCACCTCGCTCTGCCCGATGACCGGGCAACCGGATTTCGCCCATATCGTCATCGACTACATTCCGGGCGAATGGCTGGTGGAATCGAAGTCGCTGAAGCTCTTCCTGCATTCCTTCCGCAATCACGGCGCTTTCCACGAGGATTGCTCGATCTACATCGCCAAGCGCATCGTCGAGCTGCTCGATCCCAGATGGCTCAGGATCGGCGCCTACTGGTATCCGCGCGGCGGCATTCCGATCGACGTCTTCTGGCAGACGGGCAAGCCGCCGGAAGGCGTGTGGCTGCCGGAACAGGGCGTTGCCACCTACCGCGGCCGTGGGTGAGCTGCGTTCGGGCGCAGCCCGAGCAATCGATCCTTCTTTCATCGCAATTCCGGACGAAAAACCGCTGGGCACTTTTTCTGGAATTGCTCTCAATCGATCGCAGCGGCGAGCGCCCTGAGCTTGGAGCGAAGGGCCGGGCGACGGTGCGGCAAGGTAAAACCAACCGCCGTCCTTTCGTTGGCCCTCAAACTTTACACGTCCGTGACATCGTCGCTGGACGAGTCGTCGACATAGTCATCGTCATCGTTGCTGTCGTCGTAATCAGCCTGCTGGATATTGTCGTTGTCCTTGTCGTCTGACGCGGTATCAGCGGCCTGGCGGGTGTCGTCATTGCCGTAATAGTTGTTGATGACGGTTTCTTCGGTGGGCGCACTGGCATTGCCGAAGGGATTGGCGCCGAAGGGCGAGCCCCAGCCGAGCGAGGACATGTGGTTGCCGAAGATACCGCTCAGCGAATTGGCAAGCAGCATGCCACCGGCAACACCCGCCGCCGTGCCGAGCGCGCCGCGCAGGAAGCTGCCGCCGGCCGACGGCGCATAGGCCTGCTGGCTCCAGGGGCCGGTCGGCTGCTGCTGGGGCTGGCGGACTTCGCGCTCGTAGCCGCGGGGATCGTCATAACCGCGGGACTGCTGGCCCCAGGGGCCAGGATTGGAGGGGCCAGGATTCGAGGGAACTGGGGCCGGCTGCTGCGCCTGGGTATTGCCGAAAATCGAGCTCAGGAAACCGCCGCCCTGTTCGGCCTGGCGGTGTTCGCTCTCGCCGGCTTCCAGCTGGCGGACATGCTCTTCGAGTTGCTTGATGTGGTTGGCAGCCGCCTCCAGTCCCTTTTCCTGAACGATGACGGCCTGGGCCAGATAATAGGTGGCGGAGGGCTGTTCGCGTGTCGCCTGGTCGATCAGGGCTTCGGCCTCGCGGTCGCGCGGCGTGGCCGCGGCGCTGCGTACGCGGTCGAAGAGGGCGGTCAGCAATTGGCGTTCTTCGGGTGACATGTCCTGTCTCCTAATGATCTGATGCGGTATTTGCCGCGTGAGGTTGAGGTAGGAACCGATTTAGGCTTTTCAAAGCCTTTCGCCGTTACATTTCGGTAAGGCTTGCAGAACGGCGTGCGGCTTCTTAAGGATATCTCCATCGCTTCGGTGCCTTGTGTTTTTCCCGCATTGTTTTAGGCATTGAGTCGCACTATGTGCGAGGAACCCGAATTCATCTCCAAGAGGTTCGAATGAACGACGAAGACCAGGACGACAAGACGAAGGAACTGCCGCTCGGCAAGGAAACGGAGGCGAATCTTTTCAAGTCGCGTTCGATCTTCATCTACGGACCGATCAATCAGGAATTGGCGCAGAAGGTCTGCTCGCAGCTCGTGGCGCTTGCCGCGGCCAGCGACGAGGACATCCGCATCTATGTCAATTCGCCCGGCGGCCACGTCGAATCCGGCGATTCCATTCATGACATGATCAAGTTCATCAAGCCGAAGGTCTGGATGATCGGCACCGGTTGGGTCGCCTCCGCCGGCGCACTGATCTATGTCGCCACTCCGAAGGAGCGGCGCCTGTGCCTGCCGAACACGCGCTTCCTGCTGCATCAGCCCTCCGGCGGCACGCGCGGCATGGCATCCGACATCGAAATCCAGGCGCGCGAGATCATCAAGATGAACGAGCGCCTGAACAGGATCATGGCAGCGGCCACCGGCCAGCCGCTCGACAAGATCGACAAGGATACGGATCGCGACTACTGGCTTTCGGCCGAAGAAGCGAAGGACTATGGCCTCGTTTCACGGATCGTGACGTCGCAGGCCGATATCTGAGCTTTCCCAGCCAAAACTGCCAAGAACCCGCCCTTGCCTGCCGATCGCAGGCGAGGGCGTTTTGTATTCGGATAATAATGCTTGAACGGAGATGGGTTCCTATCGACAAGGTCTGAACGGAAAGCACTGAATCCGGACTTGCGCCTGCGGCAACCATCATGCTCCATGCGCCATTCGCGCAGCTCGAGTCCCGCCATGCTCAAAGATTTTTCCGTCCAAGCCCTGTTCATGGGGCTGCTGACCGCCTTCGTCGGTTCCGCCAGCTCCTTCGCCGTTGTGCTGCACGGGCTGCAGGCGGTCGGCGCCACGGATGTACAGGCGGCTTCCGGGCTGATGGCATTGTCGATTTCCATGGGCGTCTGCGCGATCGTGCTGAGTGCCGTGACCCGATTGCCGGTCAGCATCGCCTGGTCGACACCGGGCGCGGCACTGCTGGCAAGCACCGGGGCGATCGAGGGCGGCTTCAATGCTGCGGTCGGGGCATTCCTGATCTGTGCTGCGCTGATTATCGTTGCGGGACTGTTCAAGCCGCTCGGGCGAGCGGTTGCTGCCATTCCCGCACCACTCGCCAATGCGATGCTCGCCGGCGTGCTGATCGGCCTCTGCTTCGCGCCGGTGAAGGCGATCGGCTTCAATCCGCTGTTCGGCCTGCCGATCGTCGTCGCCTGGATCGTCGTCGGCGCCTTCAAGCGGCTTTGGGCGGTGCCGGCAGCACTCGCGGCCTTCGTGCTGGTGCTCGCCTTCGGTGTCGATATCCCTGACGGTGCGCTGGGTTCGCTGGAACAATCACTGGTGCCGACGGCGGAGATCGTCCGGCCGGTGTTCAATCTTGCCGGCCTCATCTCGATCGCGTTGCCGCTCTTCATCGTCACCATGGCCTCGCAGAACATTCCGGGTATCGCAGTGCTGAAGGTCAACCACTACGATCCAAAGCCCGGTCCGCTCTTTGCCGTCACCGGCTTCTTCTCGCTGCTGTCGGCGCCGTTCGGCGGCCACGCCGTCAATCTGGCGGCCATCACCGCGGCGATGTGCGCCGGGCAGGATGCCCATGCCGATCCGAAGCGGCGCTATTGGGCGTCCCTGATCGCCGGCGTCGGTTATATCATCCTCGCGCTGCTCGCCGGCGCGGTGACGGCCTTCGTCGCCCTTGCGCCCTCCATCCTGATCGAGGCGGTGGCGGGCCTGGCGCTGGTCGGCGCCTTCTCGTCCTCGGCGATGTCGGCCTTCCAGGCGCCGGACTCACGTGAGGCGGCGGCAATCACCTTCCTCGTCACCGCCTCAGGCGTTTCCTTCGGCGGTATTTCCGGCGCCTTCTGGGGTCTGATCGCGGGTGGGCTGATGCTGGCGCTGTCGCGGTTGGTGAAGATTTGGAAAGATCGAGATCAGTCGAGGTAACGGAAGGTTGTTGTGCTCTCCAAATGGCGGATCCTGGCGCTTTCAGGCAACTCCGCCGGCAATATGCTGGCAGCTCGTCGACCGTTGGCGACGACCAAAAGCCGGGCAAGGACTTGCCAGCTTTACCGTGCGAGGTTATAAGCACGGTCATGAAGACCACTGGCGCCAGAATTTCTGACACGATTGCACGCGGCCGCATCGCCCTGCGTGACAATACGCGCGCCCTGACCTCGCTTCTTCTCCTCGGCCTTACGCGCGGTTGCCGGGTCCTTTGAGGAGCGCCCGGCGGCCGAAAGCCCGCCCGGCCATCGCTCCTCGCGACTCACTTTCAAAATTGACCTAACGACCGACAAGGTCCGCATTTGTTTATCGCCAAGCCCGACGTGATCGGCTAAGAGCGGGCAAATGCCGGGACGAGGAGACGATACGATGGACGCGAAGACGCAATCCCCCCGAGATAAGATGGCCTCCAAGAGCGAGATGAGCCCCGCAAAAGGCATGCCCGACGCCGCGGCGAAATACCGCGCTTATCCGCAGGTGAACATTCCCGACCGCACATGGCCGACAAAGACCATTACCAAGGCACCGGTCTGGTGCTCGGTCGACCTGCGCGACGGCAACCAGGCGCTCGTCGACCCGATGGGCCACGATCGCAAGGCGCGCATGTTCCATCTGCTGATCGAGATGGGCTTCAAGGAAATCGAAATCGGTTTCCCCTCGGCTTCGCAGACCGATTTCGACTTTGCCCGCTGGTGCGTGGAGGAGGGCAATGTTCCCGACGACGTCTCCCTGCAGGTGTTGGTGCAGTGCCGCCCGGAACTCATCACCCGCACCTTCGAAGCACTGGAAGGCGCAAACCGGCCGATTGTGCACTTCTACAACTCCACCAGTGAGTTGCAGCGCCGCGTCGTCTTCGCCAAGGATGTGCAGGGCATCAAGCAGATCGCCGTCGATGCCGCCAAGATGATCACCGATATGGCCACGAAGGCTGGCGGCGGTTACCGTTTCGAATATTCCCCGGAGAGCTTTACCGGCACGGAACTCGATGTGGCGCTGGAGATCTGCAACGCCGTCATCGAGGTCGTCAAGCCGACGCCCGACAACAAGCTGATCATCAACCTGCCGTCCACCGTCGAGATGGCGACGCCGAACGTCTATGCCGACCAGATCGAATGGATGTGCCGCAACCTCGACAATCGCGAGAACCTGATCGTTTCGCTGCATCCGCATAACGACCGCGGCACCGGCATTGCCGCTGCGGAACTGGCACTGCTGGCAGGGGCCGACCGCGTCGAAGGCACGCTGTTCGGCAATGGCGAGCGTACCGGCAATGTCGACATGGTGACGATGGCGCTGAACATGTTCACGCAAGGCGTCGATCCCGAGATCGACTGCTCGAATATCGAGCGCATCAAGGAAGTGTTCGAATATTCGAACCAGATGGCGATCGGCGAGCGTCATCCCTATGTCGGCGAGCTGGTCTATACGGCCTTTTCCGGTTCGCATCAGGATGCGATCAACAAGGGTATGAAGGCAGCGCAGGTCGCCAATCATCCGGTCTGGGAAGTCCCGTACCTGCCGATCGATCCGCGCGATGTCGGTCGTTCCTACGAGGCGATCATCCGCATCAACTCTCAGTCCGGCAAGGGCGGCATCGCCTATATCCTGCAGCAGGATTACGGGCTGAATCTGCCGCGCAACCTGCAAGTGGAGTTCCGCGAGGATATCCAGCGCATCACCGACGTAGAGGGCAAGGAGCTTCCGTCCCGGCGCATCTACGATCGCTTCATCGAGCGCTACGTGACACAGCCGGAAGGGCGCCTGCGCTTCATCGATCATCACACCTATCCCGACACTGAGCACAAGGGTCAGCGGATCGTCGCAGCCGAGATCACCGACAATGGGGAGATCAAGCGCATCGAAGGGCGCGGCAACGGCCCGATCGACGGCTTCATCAATGCGCTGTCGCATTATCTCGGCATCGAGATGTCGGTCGAGGACTATTCCGAGCATTCGCTCCAACATGGCTCGAACGCGGCGGCGATCTCCTATGTCGAGACCTCCTATCCCGGCGGCAAACTCTTCGGCGCCGGCATCAATACCAACATCGTCGCGGCATCGCTGGAAGCGATCGTCTCGGCCGCCAACCGCGTGCTCGACGTGAAGGCTGGAAAGGCCTGATTTCGGAAGGCCTCAGGCCGCGACCGCTCTACCGCATAATTCCTTAATCGGAATCGACTTAAGGGAAAAATTATGCAGCAATTCAAAGTGTTACAGCGTCCTATGCGCGTCTGAAAAGACGCGCGGCGCTGGAGCGCGGCGCGGCCTGACGATGCAGTCGGCAATCTCGCCGGCTTCATTTCGCGCTTCTGCGTGGCGCTGGCCCCATTGGCAGAGCGCCAGCAGCACCGGTTCGAGACCAAGGCCGAGTTCAGTCGCGCTGTATTCGACGCGGGCGGGGACCCCGGCAAAGACTTGTCGGGCGACCAGTCCGTGCTCCTCCATCTCGCGCAGCTGCTGGATCAGCACCTTCTGGGTAATGGCGGGCATCATCCGCTTCAGCTCCGAAAGACGCTTCGGGCCTGAGAAGACGTAATAGAGGATTATGGGCTTCCAGCGTCCTGAGATCACCTTCAGCGCACGCTCGACCGGCAGCTCGGGGAGTCTTTTCATCGGCTCAGCCATGGTCACCTCCTGGTGGGTATGGCACGAAAGAGTGTGTATTTTTATCTGATAGTCTATTGCTAAACCTGCCCCACGCCAATCAGACGTGAGGTTCATCTGCCATGAAAGCCGTCCAATTCACTCGCTTCGGTCCGCCCGATGTTCTCGAGGTCGTGGAACTGCCGGTCCCCGAGCCGGGGCCGGTTGAGGTTCTCGTCCGCGTCCATGCGGCGGGTGTCAACTTCTTCGAGGTGTTGATGCGGGCCGACCGTTACGCCGTAACGCCCGATCTGCCGATGTTTCCCGGTGTCGAGGTCGCGGGTACGATCGAGCGAGCAGGGCCTGGTGCCGACCGCTCGCTCATTGGCATGCGGGTTGCCGTTCCTCTCTTTGCGATCGGGCGCGGTTCGGGCGGCTATGCCGAATTCGTCGCGGTCGACAGCGGGGCGGTGATGCAGCTGCCGGATGCGGTTTCGTTCGAGGCGGCTGCCGGGCTGATGGTGCAAGGGTTGACGGCGTTGCATCTGCTGCGCCGCAGTCCCGCGAAAGGCAAGAATGTTCTCGTGAGTGCGGCAGCGGGCGGTGTCGGGTCACTGCTGGTGCAGCTTGCAAGACGCCAAGGGGCGAAGATGGTGATCGCGGCGGCGAGCAGTGACGAGAAGAGGGCGCTTTCCCTGTCTCTCGGCGCCGATCATGCGGTCGATTATACGGCGCCTGGCTGGCAGGAGAACGTCAAAAGGCTGACCGGAGGGCTCGGCGCGGATATCATCTATGAAACCGTCGGCGGCGCGTTTTCAAGGGCGGCACTCGATGCGCTGGCGCCTTGCGGCGAGCTGGTGCTGGCGGCGATGGGGCGGTTCGGGCTTGAGGCGGCCGATGTCGAGCACATGCTTGACCACAATCAGTCAATCAAGGGATTTTCGCTGTTGCCGCTGCTGACGCTTCAGGGGGTGCAGGAGGATGTTGCCGAACTCTTCGAGCTTGCCGCGGCGGATGCCCTGACGGTTATCGACGGTGGTCGTTTCCCACTGCATCAAGCGGCGGAAGCGCATCGCGCCATCGAGGGGCGGCGGGCGGTCGGCAAGGTGGTGCTGGTACCTTAAATCAAAGAAGGCGACGCACGATGTCGTGCGATACCGCTCGGCATCATGCTCCGGCAATCAGATCGCGGTGGCGATCTCCATGGCGAGTTGGCCGAGCGTTGCTTCGGCGGAGGGGCCGGCAAGCACATAGGAGGTGCCGGCATTGTGCCAGGTCACGAGGCCGATCTCGTCCTTGATCGTTTCCTTGAAGTCGTCGGTCTCCGGCGGCTGCGCGTCTTTGCGGAAACAAATGGAGATGATGTCGCCGTCGGAATTAGAATAGACGAGCTGTCCGACAGGGCGGCTATCGCCAAGGATGACGCGCGCGCCCTGGAAGGTCCAGGCTTCGGCGCTCAGATCCGGCACGCGAAAGGGCACGCCGATCGCCGTCGTCAGCCAGCTGGAGATTTCCTCGGCCTGCGAGGCGGGCACTTCGACGAGATGACGGGGCTGGCGGATCAGCAGGCGCTGATAGGCGGTGACGTCGCCCAGCCAGTCGCTGGTATTGGCCGGTGCCGTATTGGTGGTCGCCGTGCTGGCAATCTCGTCGGCATCCGGCGCGGTGCCGACGAAATAGCCGATACCACAGCCGACGACAAAGAGGATGAGGGCGGCGGCCAGCGCCTGCGGGCCGCTCGGCGCCAGTTTCACTTGCGGGCGCGTGGCGCGCTGGGCGATCGGCGTTTTCGGCGGCTGCGTGCTCTTGATCGAGCGGACGAGGGCGAGCGGCACCGGCTCCTTCAGGATATCGTCGAGGCGGCGGCGGCCGAAATCAGCCCCGTGGCGCAGCTTCTCATGCAGCCGGCGTGCATTCTCGTCGCTTGCCAGACGCTGCTCCAGTTCGTGCCGCTGTTCGGGCGAGACTTCGCCGTCGAGAAGGGCGGTGAGCTGGGCTTCGAGCGGCAATTTCCTAAGATCGAGCAAATTCAGAACCTGTGGATCGGGTGGGTGCCGGCAAGCCCGGCGAAATGCAGCCTCGCGGTCGCGAGCTGCGAGACGACGTTTGCCACCGGAATACCCATGATGTCGGCCGCCTGCTGGTAGCTATGGCCTTCGACGTCGACCAGCAGGAACATGCTGGAAACGCCATCCGGCATATCGGAAATCATGTGATGGATGGTGTCGGGATCGACCGCGGCCGAACGTTCGCGCGCGGCCTCGCGAATATCGGTGACGTTGCCGCGGACGGAAGCCTTCGGCTTGCGCTTTCGGTTGTCGTCGGTCCATTGCTGGCGGGCAAGCGTGTAGATCCAGCTTTCCAGCCGGCCTTCGCCGCTCCATTGATGACCTTTGGAGATGGCGCGTTGACAGACGGCCTGAACGAGTTCATCGGCCACGGCAACCTCACCCGCGAGCGTGATCGCGAAGCGGCGAAGGCGGGGCAGGAGGCCGACGAGATCACGCCGGAGATCGATGGTCGTTGCGGGCTGACGCATTGTCTATCCAAGAAGCATTCACAATGGTTTCGCGGACGAAGGGTTCGCCGTCGGGCGCGAAACCGACTTTATCGACGCCGTCGATGCATGCGCTTTATGAAACAAGTCTCCTGCACTTCGCAAGCATCCGGTCGTCTTCATCCCTCTTTCCCAAGGGATTTTCGTATTGTGGCCTGCAAAGCTTGCGTCAATATGTCTTGTAGCCGTTCAAGCTTTGCAGCAGGGAGCGATAGGCCCAGGTGCCTTCGCCGCCGCGATCACGGATTTCGACAAGCTGGACGCGAGCACCCTGGATGTCTCCCTGTTCCACCAGCGCCATGCCCATATAGGAGCGGGCGAGGATATAATTCTCATCCGCCTGCAGCGCCTTGCGGTAGTAGGACATGCCGAGCTCCATGCGGCCGGCCTTGCGGTTGGCGTAGCCGAGATAGTTCAGGACGCGCGGGTCGTTCTGGTTGCGAGCGAGATTGAGCACCGTGATGGCGTTCTCATACTGGCCAGCATAGGCAAATTCGCGGGCGAACTGATAGAGATCGTCGTCGTTGAAGCTGCTCTTCTTCGGGGTGACACATTCCTTCTTGGCCTTGTCCCAGACCTTGCCGCCAGTGCAGGTCTTGGTCGTTTGGGTCTTGGGCGGCGGATTGGTATCATCGTTGCTGTCGCCGGCCGCGAAAGCGGCCGTGGCGATGCCGAAGGCAAAGCCGGCGGCGAGCGAAAGTCTGGACAGGTGGCGGAAAGAAGAAGTCATCGGCGCGCTCCGTTCTCAGGCAATGCAGTTGTTCGGATTGTACGCTTACCACTAAAAATACCAAGAGGGTAAGCAACCTCCATGGCAAATGTTGCGGCGGCGGCCGGCCGTCCTCGCGGATCGGTTCAAGTGCTGCACAAAAAGAGTCCGGAAGTGGAGCTAACGCGCGAAAATATCGGCGCTTTCCGGCATCACCGCGTCGCCGGCCCTGTTGAGGCTGAAGCGCTCGCCGCTGAGCTCCCAGGCACCGGGTGAGCCGTCGATGGAGAAGAGGTTGTAGGCGGCGGGCGGCTTGATGCTGCCCGGTCCCTGCGAGGCAGAGGCGATGCCGACGACCGGCACTGGCTGCATCTGGCCGCGCAGCCAATGCAGCGTGTTCAGGTGCGTATGGCCGTGCAGCACGAGTTCGGCGCCACCCGTCGAAATCACGGCGGCGAAGCGGCGGATGCCGATCATCCGTTTGTAGAAGGCCGTGGCGCCGCGGATCGGCGGGTGATGGATCATAACGACGCGGAAGAGACCGGCTTCGCCAGCCGCACGCAGTATGTTGACAGTATCGCGGGCCTGTCGCGCGCCGAAAAAGCCCGAGGCGGCGAAGGGAGGGGTGGCAACGGCCGTCGAACAGCCGACAATCGCGACTTTGCCGCGGACGCGCAGATAGGGGAAGATATGGCGGTCGTCCGGCCATTGCGGCGGCGCGAGATCGCCGCGGACATAATCGTACCAGGCGCGCATCGTCTTCTCATAGGCGCCTGGCACATAGGCGTCATGATTGCCGGGAACGACTGACGTGTTCGCTGGATCGCCGAGCGCGCGCAGCCATGCAGCGGCGGCGCGAATTTCAATGCCGCTCGCCAGATTGACGAGGTCGCCGGTGACGGCCACGTGATCGGCCTGATGGGCGCGGATGTCGTCGAGCAGCAGATCCAATGTGCTGCCGAAAAGGTGCTTGCGTCGATTTCGATGCCAGTTCACAAAGCCGGTTATGCGTTTTGAAAACAGCTCCTGAATGGAAAGACTGGGCAACGGCCCGAGGTGGACGTCGGAGATATGCGCGAGCTTGAACATGTTACGAGACATAGACCAGCTTATTGACAAATCAAACACATCGGGCGCGATGAATAGCTGAAACGGAGCGATAGTGGATAAAGAGAACCGGCCCCTCTACATGAGGCTGGCGTTGCGCCTGCTGCATGTCTATTTCAGTTTCGTCCGCAGCATGACCATGGGCGTGCGTGCCGCCTGTTTCGATGCAGACGGACGCATCTTTCTCGTGCGCCACAGCTATGTCGGCGGCTGGCATATGCCGGGTGGCGGCCTGGAGCGCAACGAGACGGTCGAGGAAGCGCTTGTCAAGGAATTGCGCGAGGAGGGCAACCTCAGGATCATCGGCAAGCCGCAGTTGATCCAGGTCTACTTCAATACCACGACCACGAGGCGTGACCATGTCGTCTTCTACCGGGCGACCGTCGAGCAGACGGCGCCGCGGCCGCCGGACTGGGAGATATCCGACAGCGGCTTCTTTTCCCTCGACGACTTGCCCGAGGGCACCACCAAGGCGACACACCGTCGTCTCGCAGAGCTTCGCGGCGAGCAGGAGCCCGATCACCGCTGGTAAGAAGTATCAGGCGGCATTTAGCCTGGCGCGGCCATGCGGGCTGTCGAGATCGAGCGCCGGGCCGACGGGAACGATGCCGGTCGGATTGATCGTCTTGTGGCTGCGGTAATAATGCTGCTTGATGTGGTATAGGTTCACCGTCTCGGCCACGCCTGCCGTCTGGTAGAGGTCCCTGAGATAGCCGGGCAGGTTGCGGTAATCGGCGATGCGGCGGATGTTGCACTTGAAATGGCCGACATAGACGGCGTCGAAGCGCACCAGTGTGGTGAACAGGCGCCAGTCGGCCTCGGTCTGACGGTCGCCGAAGAGGTAACGGCCCTTGCCGAGGCGTTCGTCGAGCAAGTCGAGTGTTTCGAACAATGTGCCGACGTTTTCGGCATAGGCTTCCTGGGTGGTGGCAAAGCCCGCCTTGTAGACGCCGTTGTTGACGGTGTCGTAGACGGTGGCGTTCAGCGCATCGATTTCGGAGCGAAGGTCCTCGGGATAGAAATCGGCTGTCGAGCCGGTCAGCCCGTCGAAGGCACCGTTGAACATGCGGATGATCTCGGCGGATTCGTTGTTGACGATCGTGCCGGTCTTCTTGTCCCAGAGCACGGGAACGGTGACGCGGCCGGAATAGTGCGGATCGGCCCTGACATAGACCTGCCAAAGCGCGGACGCGCCGAAGAGGTGATCGCCGGTGGCGCCGTCGCCGACCTTGAACTCCCAGCCGTTCTCGACCATCAGCGGATCGACGACGGAGACCGAGATCAGTTCCTCGAGCTTCTTCAGCTTGCGGAAGATCAGCGTGCGATGCGCCCAGGGGCAGGCGAGCGAGACATACAGATGATAACGCCCGGCCTCGGCCTTGAAGCCGCCGCTGCCGGAGGGAGCGGCCTCACCGTCCGATGTCACCCAGTGGCGGAACTGCGAGGGCTGCCGCTTGAAATGGCCCTTGCTCTCCTTCGTGTCGTACCAGACGTCATGCCAGACGCCGTCCACCAGCATTCCCATGATCTTCAATCCCTTGATTGCGTGTTGGAACGGAAGATATCGCAGATGGCAGGGCTTTACAGGCGGCAAAGATTGAACAGTGCGTCACGCCGTGCATTTTGCGTTGGACGGCGGAATTTTTTCCTGCTATCGGCCTTTTCACGATTTTCGGACCCCTGCTTGATGTTCATTTCCAGAAACCCGCGACGACGCTGATGCTCCCGAACGCCCAAGGCGTGTTCGAGACCCATCAATCTGTCCATCCGGTTTCTGTCATCATGTACAAGCACGATCTCGTCTACCTCACTGAAGACGCGTCTCATGACGCCGCCATCGAACACATCAACGAAGAAGCCTTCGGTCCCGGCCGTTTCACGCGCGCTGCCGCGCGCATCCGTGAGCAGGGGCCGCATGATCTGTCGCTTTCCTTCATCTGCACCGATAATGGTGAGACGATCGCCTCCGTGCGCATGACGCCGGTGCTGGCCGGTACGGTGAAGGGACATCTGCTCGGCCCGCTCGCCGTCCGCCCCTCCCACAAGAACAAGGGCATCGGCCGGGAACTGGTGCGGATTGCGGTAGAGGCGGCAAGACGCAAGGGCTCGGAAGCCGTCATCCTCGTCGGCGACCCACCCTATTACGGCCCGCTCGGCTTCGAGAAGGTCGCCTATAACGCGCTGTCTTTTCCAGGCCCGGTCGATCCGGGCCGTGTGCTCGTCGTTCCGATCGCCGAGGGCGTGCACGCGCGGCTGAAGGGTACAATCGCCTGGCGCGAATGATTTAGAGCGCCGTGCGTGCTTTCGGAAAGCACGAT
>NZ_JAPCZO010000038.1:0-48811 GCF_025941625.1 Rhizobium acaciae | reverse complement strand
TCAGGCGGTTTCGGTGGCGACCTGCGGCAGGGATTGCAGCAGGGTCTGGCGGGCGGAGTGAAGATGCGCGCGGCAGGCGGTTTCGATTGCCGCCTGGTCGCCGGATTCCAGCGCTGCGATATAATCCAGATGTTCATGGATGGCGCGCTCGTTGCGCTGGCGGGCGGCGGTCTTGTTCCACTGGTAGTGATAGTGAAAGACGATGGCGATGGCGTCGTAGAAATCGGCGATGAAGCGGTTTTTCGAGGCGCGGTGGATCAACAAGTGGAAGCGCTCGTCGAGGACGGAGAAATCCTTGAAGCGCTGGTTGATGTCGGCAAGCATGGCGTGATGTTCGTCGCGGATGGCGGCAAGATCGGCCCAGCTCTGATTATCCCTGGAAAGCCGGCCGAATTCGGCGGCGGAATGCAGCTCGAACATTTCGCGCACATCGGCAAGTTCGAGGGCGAATTCGCGGGTGAAGCCTTTGAGCGTCCAGTGGCTGTTCGGGCGCTTCTCGATGAGGCCGAAGCGGGAGAAGCGGATCAGGAATTCGCGCACGCTGGTCGTTCCGGTGCCGATCTCGCGGGCAAGCTCCAGCTCGTTGATCTGCATGCCGGGTGCTGCATCATCGGCAAGGATGCGCTGCATGAAGCTGCGCTCGATGATATCATGCAGGGAGTCGGTTTCTTCGGAGGGAAAGAGGTCGTGGTCGGTCGGCTGGCGCAGCACGATCTTCTGGCGCTTGTTCCAGCGGATGATGCCTTCTTCGCTGAGCCGCGTCAGGATGGCGCGCGCCGTCGAGCGGCTGACGCCGAGTTGGGCGGCGATCTCCGGTTCCGAGGGCAGCGCGGTATCCGTGCGCAGGGCTACGGCATACCTGTTATAGGCTTCCTTGAAGACCGTATTCTGCCTTGCCACCAGACCCCGCTTTCCGCCCTCGTGACCGTCGCCCCGCTTCAAAGCAGGACGGAGCGGACCGGGGCTTGTTCAAACGACCTTTAGCTTATTTCCGGTCGCCTGCGGCTCATTGCCTCCCTCGTCCACAGGATCAATATTCCCGTTGACTTGAAAATGTTTATTGTAGATAAAAAACAAAATCAATGCGCTTTCGCCGATGTAGCGAGCCTTTCCCAGGGAGAATAAATTGGACAAACTGCCTTGGATCATCCTTTCGGCCGGTGACAATGTCGCGGTCGCAACGGCGGCAATCGCGCCGGGTTCGACGGTTGCCGGCATTCAGACCCGCGAGAAGATCGACCCCGGCCACAAGGTGGCGATAGCGGATATTCCGCTCGGGTCACCCGTGGTGAAATACGGACAGGCGATCGGCCGCACGACGGCCGAGGTCAAGGCCGGCGACCATGTACACAGCCACAACCTGCATTTCGAAAACGACCGGCTGGCGGCGACCGCCAATTCGGCGCCGGAAACGGCCACAGCCGACGACGTCGGGCGCACCTTCATGGGCTATCGCCGTGCCGACGGGCGGGCCGCGACCCGCAACTATATCGGCATCATTGCCAGCGTGAACTGTTCCACCACGGTCTGCCGGGCGATCGCCGACGAGGCGAACCGGACGATCCTGCCGCATTATGAAGGCATCGACGGTTTCGTGCCGATCGTGCACGACCAGGGCTGCGGCATGAGCTCGACCGGCGACGGCATGAACGTGCTGCACCGGACGCTCGCCGGCTACACCAGACACGTGAATTTCGGCGGCGTGCTGATGATCGGCCTCGGCTGCGAGGTCAACCAGCTGACGCTTTACGGCCAGAGTGGTGCGGGCGCCTCGAAGCGGCATTTCAACATCCAGGATGCCGGCGGCTCGCGCCGCGCGGTGGAACGCGCAATGGGCATGCTGCGCGAAATTGCCGCCGATGTCGGCAAGGAAAAGCGCGTGCCGATGTCGATCGGCGAGATCATCATCGGCCTGCAATGCGGCGGCTCGGACGGCTTTTCCGGCATCACCGCCAATCCGGCGCTGGGTGTCGCGGCCGATCTGCTGGCCGCAGCCGGCGGCACGGCGATCCTGTCGGAGACTTCGGAAATCTATGGTGCGGAACATCTGCTGCGCAGCCGCGCCGTCAGCGACGAGGTGGCAAAGAAGCTCGACGACAAGATCGCCTGGTGGGAAGAGTACGTCGCCCTGCACGGCGCCTCTCTCGACAACAACCCCTCGCCCGGCAACAAGCGCGGCGGACTGACGACCATTCTTGAAAAGTCGCTCGGCGCGGTTGCCAAGGGCGGGCGTTCGCCGCTGACGGCGGTCTATGGTTATGCCGAGCGGGTCACGGCCCCCGGCCTCGTCTTCATGGACACGCCCGGCTACGACCCGGTCTCGGCGACCGGCCAGGTGGCGGGCGGGGCGAACATGATCGCCTTTACCACAGGCCGCGGCAGCTGCTTCGGTTGCCGGCCGGCGCCGTCACTGAAGCTTTCCAGCAATTCGGCGCTCTATGCCTCGATGGAAGAGGATATGGACATCGATTGCGGCACGATCGCCACGGGTGACGCGACGATCAGCGGCAAGGGCCGCGAGATCTTCGACCTCATCGTCGATACCGCCTCGGGCAAGAAGACCAAGAGCGAGCTCTTCGGCTACGGCGACAATGAATTCGTGCCCTGGCATCTCGGTGCGACGCTCTGACCTTTTGTTTTACGCAATCCCGGACGGAAAACCGCTTCACACTTTTCCTGGGATTGCTCCCTAGACCAAGCTCAAGTTCTTCGCAAGGAGGCATGATGAAGACGAGACGGATCGGCAAGACCAAGCTGGAGGTGACCGAAATCAGTTTCGGTGCAGCCGCTCTCGGCGGTCTCTACCGCGCCTGCCCGCGCGAGCAGGCAATGGACACGCTGCAGGCGGCCTGGGACAGCGGCATTCGCTATTTCGACGTGGCGCCCTGGTACGGGCTCGGCCTTGCCGAGCGGCGGGTCGGCGATTTCCTGCGCGACCAGCCGGATGGGTCCTACGTGCTGTCCACCAAGGTCGGCCGGCTGCTTCGGCCGGTGCCGACCGGCACGGTGCCTGATTACAGCTATGTCGACCCGCTCTCCTTCGATGCCGATTACGACTATTCCTATGACGGCATCATGCGCTCGGTCGAGTTCAGCTATGCCCGCCTCGGCCTCAACCGCATCGATATTCTCTATGTGCACGATCTCGGCGTCTACACGCATGGGGCGGCGAAAAACGCGGTCCATCAGAAGCAGTTTCTCGATTCCGGCGTGAAGGCGTTGGAGGAACTGAAGTCGTCTGGCGCCATCTCCGCCTTCGGCCTCGGCGTCAACGAGGTGCCGGTCTGCCTCGACGTCATGCGCCATTCCGATCTCGACTGCATCCTGATGGCCGGCCGCTACACGCTGCTCGACCGCTCGGCCGTCGCCGAACTGCTGCCGCTTTGCCGGCAGAAGGGCACGTCGCTCGTCGTCGGCGGCGTCTTCAACTCCGGCATCCTCGCCACCGGTCCGGTACCGGGTTCGCATTTCGACTATATGCCGGCTGATGACGAGGTGCTTGCCAAGGTCGGCGCGATGGAGGCGATCGCCAAACGCCACGGCGTACCGCTCGCTGCTCCCGCCCTGCAATTTCCGCTGCGTGAGGCGATCGTCGCCTCGGTGCTGATCGGCACGGCCAAGCCTTCGAGCCTCACGCGCAACATGGAGATCGTCGAGCCGCGGCTTGCCGACGAGATCTATGCCGAATTCGAACCCTATACGCTGGTCGCGCCGCCGCTCGGCGCCGAAGCCGTGCGAGTCTGAGGAGAGATTATGCTCAAGGGTATCCATCCGCTGCTCGGCCCCGACCTGCTCCATGCGCTGAAGACCATGGGACATGGCGACGACATCGTCATATCTGACGCCAATTTTCCCTCGGGCTCGATGGGGCCGCCTGTCATTCGCGCCGACGGCGTCAGCGCCACTGACATGGCCGAGGCTATCCTGACCCACATGCCGCTCGACACCTTCGTGCCGGAAGCGGTGTGGCGGATGGAAGTGGTCGGCGATCCCGATGCGATCCCGGAGGTCTGCGCCGAGTTCCAGCAGATCGTGACGCGCCGCGCCGGCGATTTCCGCGTGGTGCCGGTGGAGCGTTTTGCTTTCTACGCGATGGCGCGCAAGGCGACTTATATCGTCGCGACGACGGAATTCCGTCTGTACGGCAACCTGATTTTGAAAAAGGGCGTCGTCCATCCGCACGAAGTCGACATGGCCTGATCCCTATTTTAGGGTATCGTGGTATTGGAATAAAATCAGTTGCTTGGCAGGAGTTTACCAAAGCAAAAAAGCCGGTTTGGCGCTCTTGCAATTTGATTGCGCCTCGGCTAGCTTCACCTGGCAAATGTTTTTTATCGATAAAAATCGTCCGCCTGCGTTCAGCGGCCGATTTATTCGGAGGAGAACGCACCCTGAGAGGAGAACCCTTATGAGTTTCGTGAAATCCCTTCTGTCCCGCCGCGCCTTTACCGCGCTTGCAGGCGCCGCCGTTATCGCCACGGCGATGCCGGCACCGTCGTTTGCCGCCGACGTGACGATCCCGATCATCGTCAAGGACACGACGTCCTTCTACTGGCAGATCGTTCTGGCCGGCGCCCGCAAGGCCGGCCAGGATCTCGGCGTCAACGTACCGGAACTCGGCGCACAGGCCGAATCCGACGTCAACGGCCAGATCAGCATTCTGGAGAACGCCGTTGCCGGCAAGCCGGCGGCTGTCGTCATTTCGCCGACCGAATTCAAGGCGCTCGGCAAGCCGATCGATGAAGCGGCCAAGTCGGTTCCGATCATCGGCATCGACTCGGGCGCCGACTCCAAGGCGTTCAAGTCGTTCCTGACGACCGACAACGTTCAGGGCGGCCGCATCGCCGCCGATGGTCTGGCTGCCGCCATCAAGGGAATGTCGGGTAAGGAAGAGGGTGAAATCGTCATCCTCACCAACCTTCCGGGCGTCGGCTCGCTGGAACAGCGCCGCGAAGGCTTCCTGGATCAGGTGAAGACCAAATATCCGGGTCTTAAAGTCATCGCCGACAAGTACGGCGACGGGCAGGCAACGACCGGCCTCAACATGATGACCGACCTGATCACGGCAAACCCGAACCTCGTCGGCGTCTTCGCCTCGAACCTGATCCTGGCGCAGGGCGTTGGCCAGGCGATCGCCGAAAACAAGCTCGGCGACAAGATCAAGGTCATCGGCTTCGACAGCGACGACAAGACGGTCGGCTTCCTCAAGGACGGTGCGATCGCCGGCCTCGTCGTTCAGGACCCCTACCGCATGGGTTATGACGGCGTGAAGACCGCGCTTGCCGTCTCCAAGGGCGAGAAGGTCGAGGAGAATGTCGACACCGGCGCAAACCTCGTCACCAAGGCGAATATGGCCGATCCCAAGATCGACGCGCTGCTGAACCCGAAGATCAAGTAACAACGACAGACAGGCCGCGCCGGCTTCAAAAACCGGCGCGGCCTTTTCTATCCATGGTATGGTCACCAGGGGTGGAGAGCAGAGGCGACACAAGGAGGAGAGGTCCATGATCGGACTGGAAGAGGTCAGTCATCGCCATGATGACAGTGCGACGCTGAAAGAAGCCAATCGAATTCCCGCCGGATCGCCTATCCTCGAACTCAAGGGCCTGCAGAAGAATTACGGTCATGTGCAGGCGCTGAAGCCAGCGACGCTGACCTTTCTTGCCGGCGAAATCCACGCCATCGTCGGCGAAAACGGCGCCGGCAAATCCACCCTCATCAAATTGCTGACCGGCGTCATCACCCGCACGGGCGGCGAAGTGCTGTGGTGCGGCCAGCCGGTGGCGCTGGCGACGCCGAACGAGGCGATCGCACGCGGCATCAACGCCGTCCACCAGGAGGTCGTGCTCTGCCGGCACCTGACGGTCGCCGCCAATCTCTTCCTCGGCGACGAGGTCAACCGCTTCGGCCTGATGCGCAAGAAGCAGATGGAGAAGATGGCGCAGGCCGTGCTCGACGATCTCGGCTTCGGCCTGCCGGCCGGTGCGCTGCTAAGTTCACTGACGATCGGCCAGCAGCAGCTGGTGGCGACGGCGCGGGCAGCGATGCGCGGCACGCAGTTCCTGATCTTCGACGAACCGACGGCCTATCTGACGCGCCAGGAATCGGCGCAGCTCTTCAAGCTGATCCGCCGGCTGCAGGGCGAAGGCGTCACCATCGTCTATATCAGCCATCGCATGGAGGAAGTCTTCGAGCTTGCCGACCGTGTCTCGGTGCTGCGCGACGGCACGCATGTCGGGACCCGCCTGATCGGCGAGACCAACGACGCCGAGCTGATCGCGCTGATGATCAACCGCTCGATCGAACAGATCTACCACAAGGAAGAGATTGCGATCGGCGAGACGATCCTTGCCGTCAACGGCCTTTCCGGTCCGGGCTTCAATGACGTGTCGCTGAGCGTCAAGGCCGGGCAGATCGTCGGGCTCTATGGCCTGATCGGCGCCGGACGCAGCGAATTCGCGCTCGGGCTCTATGGCCGCCAGCCGACGACATCAGGCGATGTCCAGTGGATGGGCAAGCGTGTCGACATCCGCAACGAACGCACGGCGATGGAGCTCGGCATTGCGCTGGCGCCGGAAAGCCGCCGCGACCAGGGGCTTTGCCTCAACCAGTCGATCGGCCTCAACATCAACCTGCCGGTGTTCGGGCGGCTGAGCCACGGTCCGGTGATTAATCACACACGTGAATCGGCGAATGCCGACCAGCAGATCCGCAATCTCAGCATCAAGACGCCGAGCCGGCGCGTTCCGGCCTCCAGCATGTCGGGCGGCAACCAGCAGAAGATCGTCATCGGCAAGTGGCTGAGCCATGGCGCCCGGCTTTTCATCTTCGACGAGCCGACCGTCGGCGTCGACGTCGGCACCAAGGCGGAAATCTACCGGCTGTTCGCCAAGCTTCTGAAGGACGGCGCAGGCATCATCCTGATCTCCTCCTACCTGCCGGAGGTCTACGAGCTGGCCGACCGGCTGCACGTCTTCCGCGGCGGCAAAATCGTCGCGAGCCATGATTTCCACGCGGCGACGCATGAAGAAGTGCTCAGCGAAGCGATCGGCGTCTGAGCCAAAAGAATAAGAGGGAGAAAATTCATGACTGCCACCCCCACCGAAATCGTCGCGCCGCCGCCGCGCCGGAAAATGAACATCCTGTTCGGCTTGACGCTGATCGGCCTGCTGATCTTCCTCTGGATCGTGCTCGGCGTCGTCACCCCGAGCTTCTGGACGCCGCTCAACATCTCCAACCTGCTGCGTCAGGGCGCGATGACCGCGATCCTGGCGCTCGGCCAGACCTTCGTCATCATCACCGCCGGCATCGACCTTTCGGTCGGCGCCATCGTCGGCTTCTGCACCGTCATCATCGCCTGGCTGCTGCAGGCGGGCGTGCCGGTCTGGGGTGCGATCGCGCTGACGCTGCTCATGGGTGTGGCGATCGGCGCCTTCCATGGCTTCGGCATCGTGCATATGGGCCTGCCGCCGTTCATCATCACGCTGGCAACCCTGACTTCGCTGCGCGGCATTGGCCTCTTGATCACCAACGGTTCGACGATCAACATCACCAATGAGGGCTTCAGCAATTTCGCCCGCGCCGATCTGCTCAGTATTCCGAGCCTGTTCTGGATGGTCATCCTGGTGGCGGTCCCCTCCTTCATCTTCCTGCATCTGAGCCGTTGGGGCCGCTATCTCTTCGCGGTCGGTTCGAACGCCGAGGCGGCGCGCCTTTCCGGCGTCAACGTCAAGGGCATGATCTATCTTGCCTATATCCTGTCTGCCTCCTTCGCCGCCTTCGTCGGCGTGCTGCTCGCCTCGCGCATCGCGATCGGCAATGCGACGCAGGCCGACGGCTGGGAACTGCAGGCAATCGCCTCCTCGGTCATCGGCGGCACCAGCCTGTTCGGCGCGGTCGGCTCGGTGCACGGCCCGCTGATCGGCGCCTTCATTCTCGCCACCATCAACAACGGCGCGAACCTTCTGAACGTCAACTCCTTCTGGCAGCGCATCATTACCGGTCTGCTGATCATCGTGATCGTGTTCTTCGACCAGCTGCGCCGCCGCCGGAGCAATTGAGCGACAAGAGACAGCCGGCCTGAACATGCCGGCTTCTTCCATTCCAGGAATGTGAGACCCGTCATGAAAGCAGTTGTTTGCCGGGAGCCCGGCGTACTCGAGATCGTCGAGCGTCCTTCGCCAGCGGCTCCCGCCGCCGGCTGGGTGCGGCTTGCCGTCAGCCATGTCGGCATCTGCGGCACCGATTACCACATCTTCGAGGGCAAACATCCCTTCCTCGAATATCCGCGGGTGATGGGGCACGAGATCTCGGCAACGGTGCTGGAAGCGGGCGACGGGGTGACTATCGCGGTCGGCACGCCCGTTATCGTCAATCCCTATCTCTCCTGCGGGCAATGTATCGCCTGCCGCCAGGGCAAGCCGAATTGCTGCACCAATATCAAGGTGCTCGGCGTCCATACCGACGGCGCCTTCTGCGAGGAGATTTCGGTTCCGGCCGAGAACCTCTATGCCGCCAAAGGTGTAAGCCTCGAGGCGGCGGCGACCACCGAGTTCCTGGCGATCGGCGCCCATGCGGTGCGCCGATCAATGACCGGTGCCGGTGCACGGGCGCTCGTCATCGGCGCCGGGCCTATCGGGCTCGGGGCGGCGATCTTCTCGCGCATCGCAGGCCATGAGGTGACGCTGCTCGATACCAGCACCGAGCGGCTGCAGATGGCGTCCGAGCGTTTCGGCTTCACCTCCGGCATCGTTGCCAACGAGCAAACGGCTGACGCCGTTCGCGACAAAACCAACGGCGACGGTTTCGACGTGGTCTTCGACGCGACGGGTTACGGCCCTTCGATGGAAAAGGCCTTCTCCTTCGTTGCCCATGGCGGCGCACTGGTGCTGGTCAGCGTTGTCAAGGACGATATCCGCTTCTCCGATCCCGAATTCCACAAGCGCGAGATGATGGTGATCGGCAGCCGCAACGCCACCCGCGTCGATTTCGAGCATGTGGCGGATTCGATCGCCAAAGGGCTAGTGCCGGTGGACAAGCTCATCACCCACCGCACGACGCTTGCCGATGCGCCGCGCGATCTCGCGCGCTGGGCGCATGAGAAGAATGGGCTGATCAAGGCGGTGATCAGTATTGGTGGTTAGGGCGTTTCCAGCGAAAGCGTGACGTGATTTCCGTGCGCTTCGCGCCGGCGGCTGCCCCTCACCCTAACCTTGCCGGGGTCGAGCCACTGGTCTCGACCCGTCCTGCGGACCCCCGTAAAACGTGGCGAGGGGACGTGCCCTGCGAGAGCTGGGCGGGGGACGGAGAGGTCGCGACATATCCCCTTCGCCCCGCGAGCGGGCAGAAGGTGGCGGCAGCCGGATGAGGGGCAAGCCGCGGTCGCTAACTCACCGCCTCGATCGCCCTACGCATCTGCCTGACAACGGCGACATCCGTCTTGTTCGTGCTTCTCGCCTCGAAACCAAAAGCAACGGCGCGCGGATCGGCGCTTTCGACCGGTGAACTGCAGGAACCGTGGACCTCGCGGGCGCCGGTCGCCTTCAATATCTCGCCGACATTTGCCGGGCGGATGCCGCTGCCGGGCATGATGGCGATCCGGCCGGCGGCCTCTGCCGAAATGCGCTTCAGCGTGTCGAGACCGTCGGTGGCCTTCAGCGCGCAGCCGGAGGTCAAGATGCGCTCACAGCCGAGTTCGACCGCCTGCTCCAGCGCCTGGTCGGCATCCGGCACCAGATCGAAAGCGCGATGCAGCGTCGAGCCGAGGCCGGCGGCATGCGTCTTCAAACGGTGGATCAACGGCATGTCGAGCGTGCCATCCGGCCGGTTGGCGCCGATGACGACGCCAGCAAGGCCTGATGTCCGCACGGCATCGATATCGATCATCATCGCCTCCTCGTCTGCCCCGTCGAAGATGAAGGGGCCGGCGTGAGGGCGGATCATCGCATAGACCGGAATGGGCGCCCGGGCGGCGATCCGCATCAGGCTCGGCAGCGGCGTCAGGCCGCCAAGCTCCAGCGCCGAGCAGAGCTCGATGCGCCCAGCCCCACCTTCGATCGCGGCGGCGAGGCCCTCGGCGCTGTCCACGCATACCTCAAGCAAGATCGTCACGCTGCAGTCTCCCTGGCTCCGGCATCCGCCGGCCTTATGGTTCGTACGACGGATTCCGACGTAATTCTCGCCGCCGCCTCGATGATGACAGTGCAGGCATCTGCTGCGGCTTTGCGATGGTTGAAGGCGACGTGATAGGACATCGGCAGATGCTCGTCGAGATCGACGATGCGCACCTTGTCGGCGATCGGCATGGCGCTGACCCGGCCGAGGAAAGAGACGTAACCGTGATTGGCGACGAGATCGACGATGACCGGCAGCGAATCTGCCGCGGTGATATCCTGGCCGCGCCGCCGCCGGTTGGGCGCCCGTTCGTAGCTGAAGGCCATGGCCGCATGGCCGAGGCCGGTGCGCGGGCTCGGCATGCAGATCGCGTGGCCGGCGACGAGATCGGCGACACTGGTCTCGGTACTGTCAGGCGGCGCGATCACCACCATATCGGTCTGCAGCAATTCGCGATGCCGAAAGCTTTCGAGGCCGAAGACCGAATCCAGGATTGCGACATCGATGCGGCCGTTCTTCAGCGCCTCGCGCAGATCGTCGGCGGTCATCGACACCAGCGAGATCGCATTGTTGTTGCGGCGCGCATTCCATTCGGAGACCAGGGATCCCAGGCAGCGTGCCACCCAGCTTTCCGATCCGGTCGGAATGATCGAGCCGATGCGCAGCGACCGGGCGGTGCGCCGATAACGCTCGTCGGCCGACGATTTGAGATCGTTCCACGCCTGGCTGATCGCCATGAAGATCTGGTAGGCACGCCTGCCCTCCTCCGTCAGCACCGATCCCTGCGCCTGGCGCTCGAACAGGCGATACCTCAGAAATTTCTCAAGATTGGCAAGCTGAAGCGAAAGCTGCGGCTGACCGAGGCGAAGGCGGCGGGCGGCCCGGTTGATGCTGCCCTGGTCGGCCACTTCGAGAAAACGCTCCATCGTGACGATCTTGACGGGAATGCGGGATGTCCAGGCCTCGTCGATCTCAGCGCTGGCGCCGTCGTGACCGGCCCATTGGCCGAGTTCGCCGATCGCAGCCATGATCGGCTCCAGGCCTTCGAGCACCCTGCCGCTCGCAATCAGCGTCGCCAGCTCGCCGGAAGCGCGTTCCGTCAGCGTCATCGCCAGTTCGGTCTCGAGATTATGGATTGCCGTCGAGACGGTGGAGGGCGACAGCTGAAAGCGCCGCGCGGTCTCGCGGACCGAACCGGAGGTCAGGACATGGCTTGCGATGAACAGGGCACCAAGATGCAAACGGCCACCTCCGGAAAGTGCTGGAAAAACCGGACGATATGATGTGTTCATGAAAAAAGATATCCCTGCCTCCGGAGAGCCGGGCTATCGTTCGATCATAGAAAATCCGGGCGGCGGGAATCCGCAACAGAGCCTGGGAATATCGTGGAAACACGCAAGGGGACAAAAACAAATCGCGCCGGCCTTGGAAAAGGGAATGCGTTTCCGCGCGCGGAGGTGCATTCGCCGCCATAATCGTAGCGCGACCGCAAATACTGGAGGGGGCTTGCATCGATTTTTCGGGCATGAACGCTATTTCCATGACGCACGCAATTCCGGCATGATGGCGACTTGGTCGCCTTCGCCGGCAGATTTCCTATGCGCAGGCCTCCCGCCAGGGGTTTGAGCCTCATTCAACGGTGTTTAACAAGGGGATATTCCATGCTGAAGAAACTCGCACTTGCCGTTTCGCTCTCCGCCTTCGCGGTGGGTGCGGCCCATGCCGCTGACGTCGTCGTCTCGTCGAAGATCGACACGGAAGGCACGCTGCTCGGCAACGTCATTGCGCTCGCTCTCGAAGCGAACGGCATCAAGACGCAGGACCGCATCGCGCTTGGCGCAACACCGGTCGTGCGCAAGGCGATCACCGCCGGCGAAATCGACATCTATCCGGAATATACCGGCAATGCCGGCTTCTTCTTCAACAAGGCCGATGACGCCGCCTGGAAGAACATCGACCAGGGTTATGAGCTGGCGAAGAAGCTCGATTACGATGCCAACAAGATCGTCTGGCTGACGCCGTCGCCTGCCAACAACACCTGGGCGCTCGCCGTGCGCAGCGACGTCGCCGGGCCGAACAAGCTGAAGAGCCTCACGGACTTCGGAAAATGGGTTGCCGGCGGCGGTGCCGCCAAGCTTGCCGCCTCCGCCGAATTCGTCAATTCGGCCGGCGCGCTTCCCGCCTTCCAGACGACCTACGGCTTCCAGCTGAAGCCCGACCAGATGGTCGTTCTTTCCGGCGGCGACACGGCGGCAACGATCAAGGCAGCCGCCGACCAGACGAACGGCGTCAACACCGCCATGGTCTACGGCACCGACGGCGCCATCGAAGCGGCCGAACTGACCGTTCTCGAAGACGACAAGAACGTGCAGCAGGTCTATGCCCCGACGCCGATCATCCGCGAAGAGGTGTTGAAGGCCAATCCGAAGATCGAGGAAGTGCTCTCGCCGATCTTCAAGAGCCTGACTGCCGACGAGTTGCGCAAGCTCAACGCCAAGATCCAGGTCGACGGCGAGCCGGCAAAGTCGGTCGCCGAAGCCTATCTCAAGGAAAAAGGCTTCCTGAAGTAGTCATTGCCCGCTCCGCCCGATTACGGGCGGAGCATTCTTTCCTGACAGGATTGGCTTTCCTGACAGGGTTGGCCAGACAGGATTGGGATTCATGGCAGAAACCTTAGCGGTCCGCAGGCTGGACCGGCTCGGCGTGGTTCTGGTGGCCGGCGGCATCGCGGCGACGGCACTGATGCCCTTCATCTACGTGAAGGCAAACCGCATCGCCGCCGGCAAGCCGATGCTGCTGATGCAGCTTCTTCCCCAGCCTTCCGTCGTCATCCTGACCGTGCTTCTCCTTCTCACCGCCTTCGCCACGCTGTTCCTACGCCATGCGATCGCGCGGCTTGCCATCGCCACACTCTGCCTTGCGGCGTTGATCGTTGCGATCGGTCTCGTCTCGGCCGCGGCAACGCCCCCCGGCAGCACAGTGGCGCGCATGACGCCCGGCGGCGGCTTCTGGGTGCTGTTTGCCGTGATCGGCCTCGTCATATCCGATGCGCTGGTGAAGATCCGCCTGGCACCCTGGATGCGGATTGCAGCCCTTGCAGCCTATACGGCGCTGCTCTTCATCTCGCTCTCCTCCGGCCTGCTCGACAGCCTTTCGATCATGAAGGAATTCTCGACGCGGGCCCCGCAATTCGAAACCGAAGCGATCTCGCATCTGCTCCTGGCGTTCGGCTCGCTTGCCATCGCCATTATTCTCGGCCTGCCGCTCGGCATCCTCTGCTTCTGGGTGCCGAAGCTGCGCGCCATCGTGCTGCAGGGCCTCAGCCTCATCCAGACGATCCCGAGCCTGGCACTCTTCGGCCTGTTGATGCTGCCGCTCGGCTATCTCGCCACCCATGTGCCGCTCGCCGCCGCGATCGGCATTCGCGGCATCGGCACTGCGCCTGCCTTGATTGCACTCGTGCTCTATTCGCTGCTGCCGATCGTCGCCAACACCGTCGTCGGCCTGCAGGGCGTCGACCCCTCGGTGCGGGACGCTGCGGCCGGCATGGGGCTGACACGCTTACAAATCCTTGTTGGAATCGACATGCCACTCGCCTTTCCCGTCATCCTCACCGGCATCCGTATCGTGCTGGTGCAGGCGATCGGCATGGTGACGATCGCCGCATTGATCGGCGGCGGCGGCTTCGGCATCTTCATCTTCCAGGGGCTCGGCCAGACGGCCATGGACCTCGTCCTGCTCGGCGCCGTGCCGACCGTCTTCTTCGCCTTCTCATCGGCCGTCATCCTCGATGCGGTCATCGAAAGCATCCGGGGATCTGCCGCATGACCATGATCGAGATCAGGAACGTCACCAAGCGCTACGGCACGGCCACCGTCGTCGACGACGTCTCGATGAGTGTCGAGAAGGGCGAGATCACCGTCATCGTCGGCACGTCTGGCTCCGGCAAATCGACGCTGATGCGGATGATCAACCGGCTGGTGCCGATCACCGAAGGCGAGATCTTCGTCGGCGGGCAGAATGTGATGGACGTTCCGGTGACCGAGCTTCGCCGCAAGATCGGCTATGCGATCCAGGGACACGGCCTGTTTCCGCACCGCACCGTGGCGCAGAATATCGCCACCGTGCCGCAGCTTCTCGATTGGGATTCCGCCCGCATCGCCAAACGGGTCGAGGAACTGCTCGGGCTCTTCAACCTCGATCCGGCGACATTTGCCGACAAATATCCGCAACAGCTTTCCGGCGGCCAGCAGCAGCGCGTCGGCGTCGCCAGGGCGCTGGCGGCCGAACCGGAGCTGCTGTTGATGGACGAACCCTTCGGCGCGCTCGATCCGGTCATCCGCGGCAAGGCGCAGGACGACCTCTTGGCGATCCAGAAGCAGTTCGGCACGACGGTCATTCTCGTCACCCACGACATGGACGAGGCCTTCCATCTCGGCAACCAGATCGCGGTGATGAGCGAGGGCAGATTGCTGCAATGCTCGACGCCGGAAAAGATCCTCACCGATCCCGCCGATCCCTTCGTGCAGCAATTGACCGGCACCTCCGACCGGGCGCTGAAACTGATGTCGCTGCTGCCGCTAAAGGAGAGCATGGAGCCGGCCAAGACCGGTCTTGCCTATGCCTTGCCGCAATCGCTGAGTCTGCGCGATGCACTGGCCGAAATGATCTGGCAGGGGGTCGACGAGGCGGCGGTGCAGGACGGCGAGAAAGCGCCTGTGGGATCGATCTCAATGACGCGGCTGCTTGAACTGGGCCGCAAGGCATGAAGCTCGTCGTTGCCAATCTCTTCCGCCTGGCGGCGCTGGCTTTGCTGCTCATCCTGCTGTTCAGGACGGAGTGGCTTTCCTTCATGCTCACGCCGCTGACCAGCAACAATGCGCCTGCCGTCTATACGCAAAACAGCCTTGCTTCGCTGGCCGCCGGCCATCTGCAGCTGGTGATCGGCTCGATCGTCTGCAGCGCCGTGCTCGCCGTTATCGGCGGCATCTTCGTGACGCGGGAAAGCGGGGCTGACTTCCTGCCGCTGTCGCGCGCCATCGCCAATGCGGGGCAGACCTTTCCGCCGGTCGCGGTGCTGGCGCTCGCCGTTCCCGCCACCGGTTTCGGCGCCATGCCGACGCTGATCGCGCTCTTTCTCTACGGCCTGCTGCCGATCTTCGAAAACACCGTTGCCGGCTTGAAGCAGGTTTCGCCGCAGGTTCTCGATGCCGCCGACGGCATGGGCATGAACGGCACGCAGCGGCTGTTTCGCGTCGAGCTGCCGCTTGCCCTGCCGCTGATCCTCGAGGGGCTGAAGGTCGCCACCGTGATCAATATCGGCACGGCGACGATCGGCTCGACGGTTGCGGCCAAGGGCCTCGGCGAGGTCATCATCGCCGGGCTGATCTCCGACAATACCGCCTTCATCCTGCAGGGCGGCCTGATCGTCGGCCTGATGGCGGTGCTGATCTATGATGCCATGGGCCTCGTCGAAGCGGCGATCACCCGAAGAATCGGCTTGCGCCCGGCGTAAGAGGACGGGTACCAAGATCGCAGTGATCGGCACATTGGGAGGCAGACTTGGCGAAGATGATCCACTCCATGATCCGCGTTCTCGATGAGGCGCGCTCCGTCGAATTCTACGAGAGGGCATTCGGCCTTTCGGTCGCCGACCGCGTCGATTTCGAAACCTTCACGCTGATCTATATGAGCAATGCCGAGACCGGCTTCGAGCTGGAACTGACCGTCAACAAGGGCCGAACCGCGCCCTATGACCTCGGCAATGCCTACGGCCATCTCGCCGTCTCCGTCGAAGAGGTGGCGGTCGAGCGCGAGCGGCTGTCGAAGCTTGGGCTGAAGCCCGGTGAACTGGTGGAGCTCAACCGCGACGGCAAGCTCTTCGGCCTGTTCTTCTTCATCAGCGATCCCGACGGATACAAGATCGAGGTGCTGCAGCGCCACGGCCGGTTTCTCTGAGGCATCTGACGCCGAACCACCGATACGGTCCAAACCACCGATAATCCCACAGCTTCAAGCGGCATGCATCAGGAGCCCGCCATGATCGAAAAGACTGCGCTCAATTCCGGCTGGACGCTCTCCTGCAACGATACAGCCAGACCCGGCCTGCCGGCTGCGATCCCCGCGACGGTGCCGGGCTGCGTGCATCTCGACCTTCTCGCCAACCGGCTGATCCCCGATCCCTATATCGACGTCAACGAAATCACCAACGACTGGGTCGGCAAGACCGACTGGACCTACCGCTGCAGCTTCGAGGCGATGCCTGACGATGCCAGGGTGCAGGAACTGGTCTTCGACGGGCTCGATACGATCGCGGTGATATCCCTCAACGGCGAAGAGATCGGCCGCACCTTCAACATGCACCGCAGCTATCGTTTCGATGTTTCCGGACTGCTGAAATCCGGCGCGAACGAACTCACGATCACCTTCCGCTCCGCCTACGCCTATGGCGCGGAGATGGAAAAACACTACGGCTACCGTCCCAACAACTATCCGGGACCGGGCAATCTGATGCGCAAGATGGCCTGCAATTTCGGCTGGGACTGGGGGCCGACGCTGGTGACGGCAGGCCTCTGGAAGCCGGTTCGGCTGGAAAGCTGGGATCGGGCGCGGCTTGCCGAAACGCGGGTTTCGGCAACACTTGCCGGCGGCGACGGGCTGGTGAAGGTCCATGCCAAGCTGGCGCAGCATGGTGATAAGGCGCCGTGCAAGCTCATCGCCGAAATCGGCGGGGTGATCAAGACGGTGGCGATTGGGCCTGACGAAGACGAGATCTCCTTCGAGCTTGCCCTCCGCTCGCCGCAGCTCTGGTGGCCTCACCATCTCGGCGCGCAGCCGCTCTATCCAATGACGCTGAGGCTGGTCGACGAGGCCAGCAACGATCTGCTCGACAGCTATCAGCGTGAACTCGGTTTCCGCTCGCTGCGGCTCGATACTTCGGCCGACGAACACGGCTCGGCCTTCACCTTCGTCATCAACGACGTGCCGCTCTTCATCTGCGGGGCGAACTGGATACCGGACGATTGTTTTCCCCCACGGGTGACGGCCGAGCGTTATGCCGCGCGGATCGAGGAGGCAAAGGCCGCCAATATTCATTTGCTGCGCGTCTGGGGCGGCGGCATCTTCGAGGCCGACGAGTTCTATGGGGCCTGCGACCGCATGGGCATGCTGGTCTGGCAGGATTTCCTCTTTGCCTGCGCCGCCTATCCGGAGGAAGAGCCGCTCAGAAGCGAGGTCGAGGCGGAGGTGCGCGACAATGTCGTGCGGCTGATGCCGCATGCTTCGCTGGTCCTCTGGAACGGCAATAACGAGAACATCTGGGGCTTCGACGAATGGGGCTGGCGGCCGATCATCAAGGCGGGCGAAAGCTGGGGGCTCGGCTACTATCTCGACCTGCTGCCGAAACTCTCAGCCGAACTCGATCCGGACCGGCCCTATTATCCCGGCAGCCCTTATTCCGGCTCAATGGAGATCGAACCCAATGCCGACGGCCATGGCTGTAAACATATCTGGGATGTGTGGAACGATGTCGGCTACGAGGTCTACCGCAACTACATCCCGCGCTTCTGCTCCGAATTCGGCTGGCAGGCGCCGGCGGCCTGGGCGACGATCGAAGAAAGCGTGCACGACGCGCCGCTGACGCCGCAATCGAACGGCGTCTTTCACCACCAGAAGGCAACGGAGGGCAACGACAAGCTGATCCGTGGCCTGTCCGGCCATCTGCCGGAGCCGAGCACAATGGACGACTGGCACTTCGCCACCCAGCTCAACCAGGCCCGTGCCATCCGCTTCGGCGTCGAGCACATGCGCTCGCATCGGGATATCTGCAAGGGCGCTGTCGTCTGGCAGTTCAACGATTGCTGGCCGGTGACCTCCTGGGCCGCTCTCGATTCGGCCGGGCGCCGCAAGCCGCTCTGGTATGCCCTGAAGGCGGCCTATGATCCGCGCCTGCTGACGATCCAGCCGCGCGGCGGCGGGCTTGCCGCGGTGGCCGTCAATGAACGAACGCTGTTCTGGCGGGCGAAGATCAGCGGCAAACGCATGACGCTCGACGGCACCGTGCTTGCCGAATTCGAATTCTGGCGCCTGCTCTGCGACCGCTTCGAGGCAAAGGAGTTTCCGCTGCCCGAGGAGATCGTCACCCCCGACTTACCGAAGGACGAGGTCATCGTCGTGCAGATGCTGGACAGGCGGGCCTTCCATTATTTCGTCGAGGATATCGAGCTCAACCTTCAGGCCCCGCAGCTCACTATCGATGTCGTCGGGATCGACGGCGGGTACGAGGTCAAGGTGACGGCGCAAAACTTCCTCAAGGATCTCTGCCTGATGGCGGATCGACTGGATCCGGGTGCCGTCGTCGACACGATGCTGGTGACGCTGCTGCCGGGCGAGAGCCATTTGTTTGCGGTGAGGACGGCAAGGACGATCGTTGCCGATGACATTGTCGTCGGCAACGTATTGCGATCGGCCAATGATCTCGTCGCGGGGGACTAAAGAGGTCCCGCATCCGGGCTGCTTCGGCTTCCCGGTTGAAAAAGGTCGAGCCGCCGTGTCCTCTACCTCCCTCATTCCTGTGCTCGTCACAGGAATCCAGCCACCGCGCGTCCGCGCGGTGAATTGAGCCGATACCTCAAGCGAAAAAGTCTTCCGCGCCCAAGGACTTGGACGCACTGGATTCCTGTGACAAGCACAGGAATGAGGGTGAACAAGCATCTGCCGGATCGAGTGCCCAATGACCTCGGGTAAGAGCGAAGTTCATCGCCAAACACCAAAAAGGCCCCGCATCCGCGGGGCCCTTCCAGCTCGACTATCGGACGACGTTACATCCAGTAGGGCGGCACGCCGTAGTAATCATAGACCCGGCGGCCATTGTCGTTGTACCAGGTGTCGTCATCGTCCGAATAGCTCGGGGCGCCTTCGATCTGCTCCTTGGTCAGGTCGATGCGATAGCCATCCAGCTGGGTGTCGTAGTTCAGCTTTTCCCAGGGAAGCGGATAGTGATCGTGACCGATGCCCAGGAAGCCGCCGAAGCTCAGCACGGCATAGGCAACGCGACCGTCGCGCTTTCCGAGGATCAACCGTTCGATCGAGCCGATATGCCTGCCATCGGCGCCATAAACGCGGGTGCCCTCGACGCGGTCGCTGGCGATCAGCGAATGCGTGTCCTTGACGTTCGGGTCACGGCGGGTGGCGTCAGTATCCTGGTTCAACATTGTGCACCTCCTTTTTGGTGTTCCTCATGATGGGTGTGCAGGATCAACGCCATGGCGGACTCAAAGTTCCCCACTCTTCCCAAGATCGCGGGACGCCCAAATGTTGACGTTTACGTCAAGGTTAGTATAGCTTCATTCGGCTTGAACCGTTCAGGCAATGGCATAAGCTGCCGGACTGGAAGATGGAGGACTCTTCCAGTCAATCGCGGGCCAGTCGATTGCCGGCTCGGCGCTGGCGGCGGCAGCAAGGGAGAGAGGACAAAGATGAACAGCATTTCCGTCCATCCGAACGGAGCCAAGTCCGACAAGCCCTGGCTTGCCGCCTATCCCGATATCGTTCCGGCAGAGATTCCGCCGCTGGAATATGCCTCGCTTGCCGAACTGCTCGAAAAATCCTGCGCCCGTTACGCCGACCGGACCGCCTTTTCCAGCATGGGCAAGGCGATGCGCTACCGCGAGCTGGAGAGCCAGACGCGCAAACTCGCCGCCTGGCTGCAAAGCACCGGCCTTCAAAAGGGCGACCGCGTCGCCGTGATGATGCCGAACGTGCTGCAGAACCCGATTGCCACCTATGCCATCCTGCGCGCCGGCCTCGTGGTGGTGAACGTCAACCCGCTCTATACGCCGCGCGAGCTCGAACACCAGTTGAAGGATTCCGGCGCCAAGGCGATCTTCGTGCTGGAGAATTTCGCCCGCACGGTGGAGCAGGTGCTGAACAAAACAGACCTGCGCCATGTCGTCGTCACCTCGCTCGGGGAAATGCTGGGGCCGAAGGGGCTGATCGTCAATTTCGTCGTGCGCAAGGTGAAGAAGCTCGTTCCTTCCTGGTCGATCCCTCAGCACAAGAGCTTCGGCCAGGTGCTGCGCGAAGGTGCGGGAAAAGAGCTCCAGCCGGTGACGCTAACAGGCGGCGATATCGCCTTCCTGCAATATACCGGCGGCACGACGGGCGTCGCCAAAGGCGCGGTGCTGACGCATGAAAACCTGCTCGCCAACAAGCTGCAGCTGTCGCTCTGGCTGCGATCGGCCTTCGAGCGCAAGAAAGAGCCGGAGGTGCTGAATTTCCTCTGCGCCCTGCCGCTCTACCACATCTTCGCGCTGACGGTGAATTCGCTGATGGGCATGTCGCATGGAGCCCACAATATCCTGATCGCCAATCCGCGCGACATTCCCGGTCTCGTCAAGGAATTCGAAAAATCGAAGGTGCATATCTTTCCCGGCCTCAACACGCTGTTCAACGCGCTGATGAACAATGCCGATTTCGCCAAGCTCGATTTCTCCTCGCTGATCATGTCGCTCGGCGGCGGCATGGCCGTTCAGCGCCCGGTCGCCGAACGCTGGCTGAAGATGACGGGCACGGCGGTGACGGAAGGCTACGGCCTTTCCGAGACATCGCCTGTCGCCACCGCCAACCGCTTCGATTCGCCTGAGTTCACCGGCACGATCGGCCTGCCGCTTCCCTCCACCGACCTCGATATCCGCGACGAGGAGGGCAATTCGCTGCCATCAGGCCAGGTCGGCGAGATCTGCATCCGCGGGCCGCAGGTGATGGCCGGCTACTGGCAGAAGCCGGAAGAGACGGCGCGGGTGATGACCGACGACGGCTACTTCCGCTCGGGCGACATGGGCTTCATGGACGAACGCGGCTATACCAAGATCGTCGACCGCAAGAAGGACATGATCCTGGTCTCCGGCTTCAACGTCTATCCGAACGAGATCGAGGAAGTCGCCGCCATGCATGCCGGCATCCTCGAGGCTGCGGCGATCGGCGTGCCGGACGGACATTCGGGCGAGGCGGTAAAGCTCTTCGTCGTCAGGAAGGATCCGAACCTGACGGAAGCCGAGGTGAAAGCCCATTGCATCGCCAACCTCACCAACTACAAACGCCCGCGCTTCATCGAATTCCGCACCGAGCTGCCGAAGTCGCCTGTTGGTAAGATCCTGCGCAAGGACCTGCGCGGCTGAATTTGACGGCCATCCGCTTGCCGCCCAGCCCCTATGCCGAATCCCGTTGTGACATGAACGTTTCGGGTGGTTTATCTTGTGGGAAAATTGTCGTGAAGCATTCTACACACTCACCAGTCGCGGAATGCTTGTTTTCGCGATGTCGCAAAATCCAGTCGCGAACTGTTCGCTTTGATTGGGTGTTTGCTACGCCTTCTCTTGGATATCACCGGCTAAATAACTCTCCAGCCCATCCAGCAGCGCTTTCCAGCCGTGTTCCCGCCCTTCAGCCCCGTCACTCGGCGGGATGACGCATAACTGCTCCACATAAGTCAGCTTCGTCCCGCCGCCGTGTTCGGAGAACAGGACGGTCGCCAGCGACACCGTATGGATACGACTATCGACCGCCATCGAATAGGCGAACACGATCCTCTTGCGTTCCTTGATCTCGAAATAGTGCGTCTGGTTGGTATGGGTTCCCATGTCCGTGACGAAGCTACTGCGCTCAGATCCTCCCTCGCGAAAGTCGAATTCCGCCAGTCCCTCACCGAACCATGCTTTCTTCTTTTCGGGGATCGCCCACGCCGCCCAGACGTGATCCACGCAATTGGAAAAGACGCGCTCGATGGTAATCGATCTGTGCTCTTGTTCCGTTTTTGTCACTTTACTGCTCCTGATTTAGGAAGTTGCCAAGCCTGTCGAAACGATCCTCAAGTCGGGCTCGGTGTTGGCGGACCCAATGCTCCACCCGCATCAGCGAGTCTGGAACGAGGCTGACCGTTCTGACCCGCCCGGACTTGTTTGACACAACGATGCCTGCGTCTTCGAGGACGCGGAGGTGCTTCAGGAACGAGGGGCCTGCCATATCGAACGGCCGCGACAGATCGGTCACCGAGGCAGGTCCATCCAAGAGCTTATCGACGACTGCGAGTCGGGTCGGGTCGGACAAAGCCCCGAAAATCTTCGGGAAGTTCACTTCATAGGTATCCATATGGCTATGTTTACGCTGAGCCGATGGATCGGTCAAGATAGATATCCCTGCGGCTACCTTTTTTGACTGACGCGCTTTGAGCAAGGGACATGAAGCTTGTTCGCACTTTGCTTGTCCCACAATTTCTCTAACTTCCGCGACAAGCCGCCAGCGCTGAACTTTCCTGTAAACAGATATTTGCGACAGAACGTATTCCACATTTAAGCAAGTGGCTGGCGCTTGCAGCGGGTGGTTTTTTTATTTCGAGCCATGGCTGAACTTGATTTGCGGGTGAGAAAGCGAATAGTTTCCGCAACTCTTTCCGCCTCCAAAGGAGTCTCCCATGAACGCCATCGTCGAACAGCTGAAAAGCACCGCTGATGCCACCAAGGCAACCGATATTCGTGCCGCCTTCGCCGCCGATTCGCAGCGCTTTTCGCGCTTTTCCGTCGCGCTTGACGACTTGCTGATGGATTTTTCCAAGACGGCGGTGAATGACGACATCCTCAAGCTGTTGGTGCAGCTCGCCGAAGAAGGCGGCGTCGAGACGAAGCGCGAGGAAATGTTCTCCGGCAAGGCGATCAATTTCACCGAGGATCGCGCCGTTCTGCACACCGCGCTGCGCAACCGCTCCAACACGCCGGTGCTGGTCGACGGCAAGGACGTCATGCCCGACGTCAATGCGGTGCTTGCCGCCATGGGCAAGTTTGCCGACGACGTCCGCTCCGGCACGCTGAAGGGTGCGACCGGCAAGGCGATCACCGATGTCGTCAATATCGGCATCGGCGGCTCGGATCTCGGGCCGGTCATGGCAACGCTGGCGCTTGGCCCCTTCCATGACGGCCCGCGCGCGCATTTCGTCTCCAACATCGACGGCGCCCATATCGCCGATATCCTGAAGCTGGTTCAGCCGGAAACGACGCTGTTCATCGTCGCCTCGAAGACCTTCACCACCGTCGAGACGATGACCAATGCGCAGACGGCGCGCAACTTCATCGCCAAGGCGCTCGGCGAAGCGGCCGTGCAGCACCATTTCGCCGCCGTCTCGACGGCGCTCGACAAGGTCGCCGCCTTCGGCATCGACCGCGCCCGCGTGTTCGGCTTCTGGGACTGGGTCGGCGGCCGTTACTCGATCTGGTCGGCGATCGGCCTGCCGCTGATGATCGCCGTCGGGCCGGAGAATTTCGGCAAGTTCCTCGACGGCGCCCATGCCGTCGACAATCATTTCCGTAAGGCGCCGATTACCGAGAACCTGCCGATGCTGCTCGGCCTGATCGGCTTCTACCATCGCAACGTGCTCGGCTATCCCACGCGCGCCATCCTGCCCTACGACCAGCGCCTGTCGCGCTTCCCGGCCTATCTGCAGCAGCTCGACATGGAATCGAACGGCAAGGGCGTCACCATCGACGGCACGCCGGTCGAAGGCAATTCCGGCCCTGTCGTCTGGGGCGAGCCCGGCACCAATGGCCAGCACGCTTTCTACCAGCTCATCCATCAGGGCACGAGCATCATCCCGGCCGAATTCATGATTGCCGCCAATGCCTTCGAGCCGGAGCTGCGCCACCAGCACCAGCTGCTGATCTCCAACGTTCTCGCCCAGTCGGAAGCGCTGATGAAGGGGCGCACCTTCGCAGAAGCCAAGAAGCAGCTGACCGACAAGGGCATGGACGACAAAAAGGCCGATTTCATCGCGCCGCACCGCGTCTTTACCGGCAACCGTCCGTCGATCACCTTCGTCTACGACAAGCTGACCCCTTATGCGCTCGGCCGGCTGATCGCGCTCTACGAACACCGCGTCTTCGTCGAAGGCGTGCTCTTCCGCATCAACTCCTTCGACCAGTGGGGCGTCGAGCTCGGCAAGGAACTGGCGACGGGCCTGCTGCCGGTCGTCGAAGGCAAGGAGAGTGCCGCATCGCACGACTCCTCGACGCAGGGCCTGGTTGCGGCGCTGGCGAAGCTGGCGAAGTAAAGCGATCGAGATTGCCCCTCACCCTAACCCCTTCCCCGTTCTGACGGGGAGAGGGGACGTGCCCTGCGAAAGGCCGTTGAGGAACGGAGAGGTCACAGCATATTCCCTTCTCCTCGTCAGAACGGGGAGAAGCTGCCGGCAGGCGGATGAGGGGCTGACGCCGGCTCCAACCTTACAAACCAATCTCACGAGCCGACTTCGCGACTGCCGCCAACATCGTCATTGCGGCCGCAAATGATGAACTGATATCGGCGGGCCTGGTGCATCCGCACCATGGTGCTTCGTCGTGCGAAACCGGATTGAACGTTCTTCTAATCAAAAATTGTAGAATGAATTCTTTCAATTCGTTGGAATCGCCCTAGATTCAAGCAAAATCTGTGCGGAAAATGCTCCGTTCGTTGTTCTTGTTGGCATCTGCACCGGGGCGCTCGCGTCCGGGTCGGCTCTGTCGATGTCGGCGCCTTCACTGCATGGTCCCTGCCCAAGTTCAGGAGATGCCTCAAGACGCTCGTCACACAGCGTTTTCATGTCCCATCTTCGTTAAAGGAAGCTCATGAGCCGTCTTATCGTCGTTTCAAATCGTGTTCCCATGCCCGCCAAAGATGGGAGCGCCGCTGCCGGCGGTCTGGCCGTTGCGCTGCAGGCAGCCCTGCAGGAACGTGGCGGCATTTGGATGGGATGGTCGGGAGAATCGAGCGGGGACAGGGAACCTGGCCCGTTGTCGCAGTTGCAGAAGGGCAACATCACCTATGCGCTGACCGATCTCACCGACACCGATGTCGAGGAGTATTATCGCGGTTTTGCAAACCGCGTTCTCTGGCCCATCTGCCATTACCGCCTGGACCTCGCCGAATATGGCCGGAAGGAAATGGCCGGCTATTTCCGCGTCAACCGCTTCTTCGCACACAGGTTGGCGCCGATGATCGAGCCGGACGACATCATCTGGGTTCATGATTACCACCTCATCCCGCTGGCAGCCGAACTCCGCCAAATGGGGCTGAAAAACCGGATCGGCTTCTTCCTGCATATTCCCTGGCCGCCGGCCGACATTCTCGTCACGATGCCCGTCCATGAGGAAATCATGCGTGGGCTCTCGCATTACGATCTCGTCGGCTTCCAGACCGACTACGACCTCCAGAACTTTGCCGGGTATCTCAGAAGAGAGGGAATTGGCGACGACCTCGGAAATGGATTGTTCGATTCCCATGGGCGGATATTCAAGGCCGGCGCCTATCCGATCGGGATCGAAACTGCTGGTTTCGCCGAGTTCGCCGAGAGAGCCGCAAACAATATCATGGTACAGAAGACCCGGCGCAGCGTTGAAGGCCGGGACATGATCATCGGGGTCGACCGCCTCGATTATTCGAAGGGCATCATTCAGCGACTGGAAGCGTTCGAACGCTTCCTCACCAGCAATCCTGCCTACCAGAACAAGGTCACCTATCTGCAGGTCACGCCAAAATCGCGATCGGAAGTTCCCGAATACGAGCATATGCAGAAGATGGTCGCCGAACAGGCCGGCCGCGTCAACGGTGCCATCGGGACGGTCGACTGGGTGCCGATCCGCTATGTCAACCGATCGATCAGCCGCAACGTGCTTGCCGGTCTCTACCGGCTGGCGACGATCGGGCTGGTCACGCCGTTGCGCGACGGCATGAACCTCGTCGCCAAGGAATATGTCGCCGCTCAGGATCCCGATCGCCCGGGCGTATTGGTGCTATCGCGCTTCGCCGGCGCGGCTCGCGAGTTGAAGGGTGCGCTGCTGGTCAATCCTTACGATGTCGAAGGCACTGCCAATGCCATCGCCCGGGGCCTTTCCATGTCGCTGGAGGAGCGCCGCGACCGCTGGAGCATGATGATGGAGCATCTGCTGTCTCACGACGTCTCACTTTGGTGCGAAAACTTCTTGGGGGATCTCGTACTTGCTCCCGAGCTTCGCCCGGAGCGTGACCCCGGATAGTCTCCTGATCGATCGACGTCGACCCGTCCTTCGGACCCGAGGGGAGAAGAGGGAATCGAGACGTTGCGGCAAGGAGGAGGCACTTACGGGCGAGATTGCGCGTGACCTGCTGCGTGATGTGGCGGATGACTGTCGCCCGCCGTTTCAGTTGCGTCGATCCGTCTCAACCCTCGCCTTGGCACGATCGTGTGTGGCAGCTTGATCGCCGAAGCCAGACCGAGCCTTGCCAGCAGCCCGATGAAGTACCAACCGAGATCCAGCTGCCCCGGCTCGATGCCGAGCCGCGCCGAATCCGGAAAAGCGTGATGGTTGCCGTGGAAGCTCTCGCCAAAGGTCACCAGCCCGAAACGCGGGAGGTTATAGCCCTGCACCGCGACACCATCGACACTCCAGCCCTGATGGCCGTCTCGATGCGCGAAATGACCGACCAGCCAGTGTCCGGTCAGCGACACCGATATCCGCACGGCAACACCCCAGACCACCCACGGCAGTCCGCCGAGCGCAAAGAGCACGAGTCCCAAGGGAATCTGCTGCCCCATCCATGTCGCCTCCAGGAAGCGATAGAAGCGGTCGCGCCGCTCGCGCTCCTCAAGGATAAAGCGGGGCGGATGGTCCAGCGTCACGATGCAATGCATCTGCCAGAAGGCATCGATGAAGAAAGGCCGCCGATGGGCATAGAGGTCGTGGCAGTCTGGCTGCCGTTGCGCCCAGTCGCGAATGTCGTGGGCGTAGATCATGCCGAAGGGGCCGGCCATGCCGACCAGCGTACCGAGATAGACGAGAAAGTGCTCGATCCAGATATGAGTGCTGAATGAGCGATGGATCAGCAGCCGGTGCATGCCGACCGAATGACCAAGGCAGATCGTGATGGCGGTCAGGAGGATAAAGACGGCAAAGGCGCTCCAGGTGAAGGTCAGTGGGCCACCAATGATGGCAATCAAGGTCATGGCGGTGAACCAGATCGACTTTGCGGGCATCCAGACCACTCTGCCCTTCACCGCATCGCTGCTGTTGTCGATCATTCGTCCAGTGGAAATACTGCTCATGACAAACTCCTTCCCATCGGGCGCATTCTCCACTTGAACATCGCCTACCAATTCATTATTTAAGAAATTACCTAATTACATTGCACGAACGAAAACAATTAAGCAATGCATTAATTGCTTAATTGATTAACGGATCAATGCTATGATGCCGCAGGCACGGAGACCGGACTTGGACGAAGAGACTTTCGATGACGCCGTAGAAGGCCGCTCCGTCAGCGCCGCCCAGCGGGTATTCCACGCGCTTTCCAGTGCGCCGCGCCGGAAGATCCTCGCCTATCTCTCGGCATCGGGTCTGACCGCTGGCGAGATCGCTAACCGCTTCAGCATGTCCAAGCCAGCCGTTTCGCAGCATCTTTCCATCCTCGAAGCTGCGGGTCTGATCAGACGAGAGAAACAGGGCCAGTTCGTCCACTATTCCCTGATCGAGAACAATCTCGTCAACACGCTCAACGGCTTCGTGCAGGAGGTCTGCCCGGTCGGCCGGCCGATCAAGAAGGAAAGCCAGGCGCGCACCCGGGGCGGATTGGTGCCGGCGAAGCCCGCGAAATAAGCGTTCGAGATTTGCCCCTCACCCTAACCCTCTCCCCGTGAAGAACGGGAAGAGGAGACGTGCCATACGGGACGTCAAGGGGAACAGAGAGGGCGCGGCACATCCCCTTCGCCCCGTATTTACGGGGAGAAGGTGCCGGCAGGCGGATGACGGGCGAAGCTGGCTTAAGCCTTAAAGCCCAATCTCGCGCGCCCAGGGCGGATTGGCGCCGGCGCGGGAGACGGTGACGGCGGCGGCTTTGGCGCCGAGGGTCAGGGCGTTGCGCAGCGCCTTTTCGTCGAGCGAGGCGACCTGCGCCTTGGTCAGCAGATTATCCATCTTCAGCGACGCCAGGATGCCGGCATCGAAGGTATCGCCGGCACCGACTGTGTCGACGACGGTGACGCGTTCGCTCGGCACCGTCACCTTGCGATCCTTGGTATAACCGGACGCGCCTTCCGCGCCTTTGGTGATGACGACGAGCTTGGCGCCGTGGTTCAGCCAATGGGCGGCGAGCGCATCATGGTCGCCCTGCAGGCCGAACCATTCGAGATCTTCGTCGGAGAATTTGACGATGTCGGATTTGCCGGCCATGCGCTTGATGCGGGCCATGTGCGACGGCTTGTCCTTGATGAAACCGGGACGGATATTCGGATCGAGCGAGATGACGCGGCTTGCGGCTTCGCGGTCGAGCAGGGCTTCGTAGGTTTCGCCGCAGGGGCTCGGGATCAGGCTGATTGCGCCGAAATGCAGCGCCTCGCAATCATCACCGAGATCCGGCAGGTCGGCCGTGGTGATCATCCGGCCGGCCGTGCCCTCGTCGTAGAAGGCATAGGTCGCCTGGCCGTTCACCAGCTTGACGAAGGCGATGGTCGAGGGACGCGGCGTGATGGCGCAGGGGCTGTAATCGACATTGCTCGCCTTCAGCGTCTCGAGCAGGATTTCGCCCATCATGTCATCGGCAATGCCGGTGAAGAAGGCCGTGGGGATGCCAAGGCGGCCAAGCGCGATTGCGGTGTTGAAGATAGCGCCGCCGGCATAGGGCGCAAAGCCCCTTTCGCCCAGCGTCGTGTCCCTCGGCAGCATGTCGATCAAGGCTTCGCCGCAGCACAAAATCATCGTATTCCTCCCAACAGCACTGATGTGTTCATCAACCGATTAAGCGAGCTTTTGTCAACTAGCTAGAGCGAAAGCTCACTAACGCCACCGTTTCTTCCCGACCAGGCCAGCGGCGCATCGAGGAAGGCCTCGACTTCCGACAGCGTCTTGTCGTCGAAGAGCTTCTGCGCTTTGGCCACGGCCAGAACATTCCGCCAGGTGGCGATGTGATGCAGCCTGACCTTGCCATCGGCAAAGCGCTGTTCGCCGAATATGCCGTAGAAGAACAGCGCGATGCCGTGATCGACGATACCACCGGCGGCACGGATGGCATCGATGAACTTGAACATGCTGCCGCCTGCTGTCGTCAGGTCTTCGATGACGAGCACGCGCGAGCCTTCCGGCATATTGCCTTCGATCTGGGCATTGCGGCCATGGCCCTTCGGCTGCTTGCGAACATAGATCATCGGCAGGCCGAGACGGTCGGCAAGCAGGGCGGCGAAGGGAATGCCGGCGGTCTCGCCGCCGGCGATGCAATCGAACTGTTCGAAACCGGCATCGCGCAGCAGGGTGCTGGCGGCGAAATCCATCACCGTCGAGCGGATGCGCGGGAAGGAGAGCAGCTTGCGGCAATCGATATAAACCGGGCTCGCCATGCCGGAAGAGAGTTTATAGGGCTGAGCGGCATTGAAATGCACCGCCTTGATCTCCCAGAGCATCTTGGCCAGCAATTCGGCCATCACGGCGCGGTCGGGAAATGTGGTCTGGATCATGCGGCTCTCCTTCGGCTTGGATCCTTGCGGGAATAGCAGCAAGAGCCCGCCGTTTCCAGACGAAAGGCGGGGCTATTGCTGCAGCAGGCGGCCGATATCAACGATCTGCATCTTCTTGAACAGGGCGATCGCCTGGGCGCCCTCCTCCGCATCCAGCGAAACGGCATAACGCACCGCGGCGGCAAGCAACTGCATCGTCAGCCGCGCGATCGCGAGCAGTTCCTTGCGGTCGCGATCCGGCCACAGGCGGAGAAGCACGGCGAGAAACATCTGGGCATGAAATTCCATGTCCTCGGCATCGACCTCCCGCAGCAGCTTGTCGGTATGGGTCGCATGCCAGATGTCGCGCATGACGGGCTCGCTGAGGAAGAAGGCGTAATATTCGTCGACGATATTGGCGAGCGCGCCCTGCAGGTCCGCAGCGTCGGTCACCTTCGCCAGTTCCTCTTCGACGCAGCGCCTGCCCTCTTCGTTAAAGCGCTCGGCCAATGTGCGGATGATCGAGGTCTTGTCGGGGAAATATTGGTAGAGGGCGCCGAAGGAAAGGCCGGCCTTTTCGACGATCTCGCTCATCTTCAGGCCGTCGCTGCCGTGGCTTTCGATCAGCTCGGCGGCGACGGTGAGGATCTTTTCGAAGCGCTCGCGGCCACGCTGCTGGCTGGGGATGCGGCGCAGCCGGCCGGTAGACTCCTGCTGGCGCCTGCGCGTTGCGACCGGCTGTTGCGACATGCTCTCTCCTTTTCCACGTTGACAAACAAAATAAGAGAGATTATCTCATTTTGCAAATGAGAGAGTTTCTCTTGTTTTCAAAGTTTGGGAGGAGTTTTGACATGCAGACTTCCGAAATCGTCCTCGTCGGTGGGTCGGGAAAGACCGGCGGCCGCATCATCAAACGCCTGGAAGCGCGCGGCCTCACCGTCCGCGCGGCATCGCGCTCCAGCGCACGGCCCTTCGACTGGGAGGACAGGTCGACCTGGCGCGGCGCGCTTGACGGCGCATCGAGCGCCTATGTCGCCTTCCAGCCGGATCTTTCCGTCGCCTGGGCGGCGGAAGCGATCGAAGCGCTCGCCAAGGTCGCCGGAGAATGCGCCCTTGAGCATATCGTGCTGCTTTCCGGCCGCGGCGAAGAGGGCGCGCAGCAGAGCGAAGCGGCACTGAAGGCCTCCGGCATAAACACCACCATCCTGCGCGCCTCCTGGTTCTGCCAGAATTTCAGCGAGGGCGCCTTCCTGGAGCAGATCCTGAGTGGCCGGCTGCAATTGCCGGCGGGCGAGATCGGCGAACCTTTCATCGATGCCGACGACATTGCCGATGCGGCGGTCGCCGCCTTGACCGATCCCGGCCATCGCAACAGGACTTACGAACTGACCGGCCCGCGGGCGCTGACATTCCGCCAGGCGGTCGCCGAGATCGCTCAGGCCACCGGGCGGCCGATCGAATATGAGCAGGTGTCGATGGCGGATTTCACCGGCGGGCTTGCGGATGCCGGCCTGCCGCAGGGCCTGATCGATCTTCTGGAGGAGCTTTTCGGCCAGGTGCTCGATGGGCGCAACTCCGGCACCATGGGCGGTGTCGCCGAAATTCTCGGCCGTCCCGCCACCGATTTCAGCCAATATGCCCGCCGGACCGCGGCAACCGGACTATGGAGCGCCTGACCATGCAGATCTTTCTCACCCTCTTCCTCGTGGCCGCGGCGATCGGCAGCGGCCTCGTCGCCGGCATCTTCTTTGCCTTCTCGACCTTCATCATGACCGCCTTCTCGCGGATCCCGGCGGAGCAAGGTATTGCGGCGATGAACTCGATCAACGTGACGATCGTCCGCTCGCCCTTCATGGGCCTCTTCGTGCCGACGGCGATCCTCTGCCTCGTCATCGCCGTGCTCGCCCTGATCGACTGGCGCGATGGGGCATCCTTTCTAATGCTGACGGGTGCAGCCCTCTACATCTTCGCCTCCTTCCTCTCGACCATCATCTTCAACGTGCCGATGAACGATGCGCTGGCAAAGGTCGGCGGCAATGGGCCGGAAGCGGTTCAGCTCTGGACCACCTATGTCAGGGACTGGACGTGGTGGAACCATGTGCGGACCATCGCCTCGCTACTCGCCTCGGTCGCCTTCGTGCGGGCGTCGATGATCGTTTGAGAAGCAAGCGGAAGAGCTGGCCGCTCCAGCTTATTTGCCAGCATCCCGGCTTCGGAAAGCGCGCCAGGCGGAGATCACGGCGAGCAACAAGAACAATCCCGCCAAACCAGCCCACAGAGAGCCGCCTTGCGTTAGATTGTCACCGTCGGGAGTGAGGCAACTGGATAGGGCTTGCGATATGCAATCACGGAACTTCCAGTACCTTTCATAGAATAGCCATCCGAAGACAATCGACAGAAGCGTCAGGACGAAGACTGGAAGGTATTTCATTTTGCTCCTCTCGGCAGGCATGCCCACGCGACCTCATGGCGCCGTCCCACGCCAACCGCCCCGTGGCGCCGGCATTCAAGAGAGCCTCATCCTGAGGTGCCCCGCAAGGGGCCTCGAAGGACGAGGCGGGCGTTCCCGCGTTGGATGCATGTAAGGAGCAGTGCTGCGGCGTGTCCTTCGAGGCTTCGCCCTGCGGGCTGCGCACCTCAGGATGAGGTACGTTGGAGGGTGCCGCGGTTTCCCTCTTCTCCCCAGCGGGGAGAAGAGACATGTGGCAGCGCCTTGCGTCTCTCCTTAGCCGACGCGTGGCGAAAGAGGAGTTGACCGACTATGCCTGCTCGCAAAAGGCGATGCGGTTGCTGAAGGGGTCGGTGACGGTCATCTCCAGTCCCCACGGTGCTTCCTCGACGCCGGGCTTCATGTAGCGGTAGTCCTTGCCTGAGAGTTCGGCGTGATAGGCCCTGATATTGGCGACGCGGACGAATGCCTTGGCGCCGGGGCTGGCGTCGCCGGAATGTTCGCTGAGGTGCAGCGCCATACCGTCGCGCGAAACCTGGCAATAGAGCGGGAAGTTTTCGCCGAAGCGGTGCTCCCAATCGAGATGGAAGCCGAGGAAGCCGCAATAGAACTCCATGGCCTTTTCGACCGAGAAGATGCGGAAGATCGGCATCGGCGGCTCGATGCCGATCGCGGATGGGCTCGCCCCCGCCGCATCGATCTTTGCCGAGAGGATATTCCATTGATCGATCCCGAACTGCCGGGCGACGATTTCGAGCGTCTCGCTGTGTGTCAGCGAGATGTCGCGGTCGGCAAGGGCCTGCCGCAATGTCTTTGCCATGAGCTTGGCATCGCGAAAATCGCGCATGATGTCATCCTTCCGTTGGCGGCAAACAGGAAGATCAGTGCCCGCGTCTGCTGACCCGTTCGCCATCGATCGCCAAACGGCAAGGGATGTGAAGGATGTTGTCTGGATGCATTCACCATAACGCAGACGCGTCGCGGGGCGGCTGGCCGCATCCGGCCGAGGGCGATAATATGAGAGGGTCGGTCAGGAATCAAGACGCGGTGCGCGTTGCCTCGAAGGGAACCGCCTTGAGGTAGCTGGCAAGCTCGACCCGGTTGCGGCCGGCGCGCTTGGCGACGTAGAGCGCCTTGTCGGCGGCACTCAGCATGGTGTCGAAATCCAAGCTCTTCGAACGGCCGGGGGCGACGCCGACGCTGACCGTGCATGTCAGCACCTCGTCGTCGATATGGATCTCGCGCGCCTCGAATGCCCGGCGGATGCGCTCGGCCGTGAGTTCCGCCCGGCCGGGCATGATCTCCTTCAGCACCAGTACGAATTCTTCGCCGCCGAGCCGGGCAGCGGTGTCACCGGTGCGGCAATGGGCCGAAAGTTCGCCGGCGAAGACATTGAGGACGCGGTCGCCGGCGGCATGGCCGAAGCGATCGTTGACGGATTTGAAATGGTCGATATCGAAGACAATGACGGCGGTGGTCGTTCCCATCGGGCGCGTGCCGTATTGGTCGAAGAGGGCCCGGCGGTTGAGCAGGCCGGTCAGCGGATCGGTGATCGCATCGAGACGATGGCGGGCAGCGAGCCGCCATTGATGCAGCGCCAGCGACAGCGCACCGATCCCGGTCATGCCGGCGATGCAGACGGCAAGGCTCAGATCTTCGGCCCAGTTGCTGGGGGCGTGGCCGAGCACCAGCTTGCCGTCTGATATCAGCACCGCGGCGCAGAGAACGAAGGAGATCGCCGTCAACGTATAAAGCGCTGTGATGCCGAGGAGCGGCGCCGGTGCTTCGGCACGGGCGAGCCAATATTGCCGGGCGGTGGCAAACAGCAAAAGGGCGATGGCGAGATTGTCGGCGATGAAGGCAAGGCCGTCGTAGCCCGACAGCATCGGCACGACGGAGAAGACCATCGCCGCAAGCGCGCGGCTCGTGATGGTGAGGAGAGACACCCGGCCGGTGAGGAATTGTTTGCCTGCCCCCCAGATGGTGGCAAAACCGGCATGAAACAGCACGAAATTGGCGACGCCCAGCCATTTCTCCGGCGTATCGACATAGGCGCTATAGACGAAGATGCCGCTGACGACGAGGACAAGGCCGACGGTGGCGGTCAACAGCACGGTTTCCGAGCGGCGGACAAGCCAGCTGCCCATCAGCGTCACGGCAAGGCAGGCCGCGGAGACGCCGAGCGCCAACAAGAGGGAGTTATAGTCAAGCATCATGCTTTTCAGTCTCCGCAGCTAGTGTCGCTTCGAATGGCAGCTTATGGGTGCGCGAGGAGGAATGTCTTATGCATCCGTTAACAAATGATGCACCGCACAATGCAAATGTTACGCGTTTAACGTCGCGCCCAAGTTTAAAATGAATATTCTATTTAAAATTGAAATCCGAAAGCTTACGCCTGCTGCACCACCTGCCAATGCAGGGGAAACATCGGATCGAACACCGTCACCGGACCGGCGCCGGTTTCAATCCTCGCGGGAAAGACGACCGGATCGGCCTGCCTCGACAGGGTGATGCGCTCCTCGTTCGGCTGAAGCCCGTACCAGGCCGGCCCGTTCAGCGACACGAAGGCCTCGAGCCGCTCCAGGGCGCCCTCCTGTTCGAAGACATGGGCGAGGCAGCTCATCGTATTGACCGAAGTATAGATGCCGGCGCAGCCGCAGGCGCATTCTTTCAGCGGATCGACATGCGGGGCAGAATCCGTGCCGAGGAAGAAGCGCGCGTCGCCGCTGACGGCCGCCGCACGCAAGGCCAGCCGGTGGTTTTCGCGCTTGGCGACCGGCAGACAATAATAATGCGGGCGGATGCCGCCGACGAGGATGGCGTTGCGGTTGATGATCAGATGGTGGGTGGTGATCGAGCCGGCGAGATTGCCCCTGGCCGCCTTGATGTAATCGACGCCATCGGATGTCGTCACATGCTCCATCGTCACCTTCAGCTCCGGCAGGCGCTGCCGCAGCGGATCGAGCACGGTCTCGATGAAGACGGCCTCGCGGTCGAAGATATCGACCTCCGGCGTCGTCACCTCGCCATGCACGCAGAGCGGCAGGCCGATCTTCGCCATGCGCTCCAGCACCGGCATCGCCTTTTCCATGTCGCGCACGCCGCCATGCGAATTGGTCGTGGCGCCGGCGGGATAAAGCTTGACGGCGGTGATGAGGCCGCTGTTCTTCCCCTCCTCGACGTCATCGGGGCTGGTATGCTCGGTCAGATAAAGCGTCATCAGCGGCTGGAAACGGTGGCCATCAGGCAACGCCTTGAGGATGCGCTGGCGATAGGCCTTGGCGTCAGCTGACGTGACGACCGGCGGCACGAGATTGGGCATGATGATGGCGCGGGCGAAGGTGCGGCTCGTATCGGCGATCACGCCCTCCAGCATGGCGCCATCGCGCAGATGCAGGTGCCAGTCATCAGGACGGCGGATGGTGATCGATTGCATGGCAGGCCTCCGAAGCGATGCGTCTGCCGTCTCGATAGCACTATCTTTTACCTGAAAACAATCGCCGCGGCATCACGCCAGCGCGATCTCCAGCGTCACATCGGCTGGGCGGCGGTTTTCGAGGATCAGCCGGCCGTTCGGCAGGTCGTTGCCGTAGACCTTGGCGCTGGCGGCCTCCTCGGTCAGGTTGTAACCGCGCCAGCGCGCCCAGAGCCGCTCCTCCAGCACCTCGATCGGCGGCGCCAGCATGATCGAAAAGTCGAAGACGCCTTCGAGTTCGGCCCATTTGCCCAGCGAAAACAGCAGGTAATTGCCCTCGACGATGATGAAGCGGTGATCGGGGGAAACGGGACGGGCCGACGCGATGGCGAGTTCGCGGGAACGGTCGAAGACCGGCACCAGAACTTCCTGATCGGCCAGCCGGACGGCGCGGATGATATCGAGGAAACCGCGGACATCGAAGGTTTCGGGGATCCCCTTGCGCGCCAGCAGGCCGCGTTCGATCAGGATGGCGTTGTCCATGTGGAAGCCGTCCATCGGCAGGACTTCGGCACTTTCGCCCTTGGCTTTCAGCGCTTCCGCCAGATTGTCGGCCATGGTCGATTTGCCGGCACCCGGCGGTCCGGCAATGGCGACCAGGAAACGCCCGGAATGGCCGGCGCGGTCAAGCACCTCGCCGGCGATTTCATCGATGCGTGCGTTCATGCGGCGACGGGCTCCGTCGGCACCGCCTTGGCGCCGGTCATGAAGGCGACGGCGTCGGACATGGTGTATTCCTTCGGATCGATCACCGTCAGCCGCCGGCCGAGACGGTGGATATGGATCCGGTCGGCCACTTCGAAGACATGCGGCATGTTGTGGGAGATCAGCACGATCGGCAGGCCGCGGGCCTTGACGTCGAGGATCAGCTCCAGCACGCGGCGGCTTTCCTTGACGCCGAGGGCTGCTGTCGGTTCGTCCATGATGATGACCTTCGAGCCGAAGGCGGCGGCACGGGCGACCGCGACACCCTGGCGCTGACCGCCGGAGAGCGTTTCCACCGCCTGATTGATGTTCTGGATGGTCATCAGGCCGAGTTCGGTGAGCTTGTTGCGCGCCAGCTTTTCCATGGCCGGCCGGTCGAGCATGCGGAACATCGAGCCGAGCACGCCCGGTTTGCGGATCTCGCGGCCGAGGAACATGTTGTCGGCGATCGACAGCGCCGGCGAAAGAGCGAGATTCTGATAGACGGTCTCGATGCCGGCCTCGCGCGCTTCCATCGGCGAGCGGAACTGCACCTGCCGGCCTTCGAGCGTGATCACCCCCTCGTCCGGTGTAACGGCGCCCGATATCGCCTTGATGAGCGAGGATTTGCCGGCACCGTTATCGCCGATGACGGCGAGGATTTCACCCGGATAGAGGTCGAAATCGGCATTGTCGAGCGCGGTCACGCGGCCATAACGCTTGACGAGACCCCGGGCAGTGAGAAGGGGGGCGGTGAGAAGGGGTTCGCGAGCCATGGTTACACCGAAACCTTTCTGATCCACTGATCGATGGCGACGGCGGCGATGATCAGCACGCCTGTCAAAAGGACTTTCCATTGCGGGTCGGCGCCGAGCATGTTGAGGCCCATCGAGACGACGCCGACGATCATGGCGCCGAAGAGCGTGCCGAGAATGGAGCCGCGGCCGCCGAACAGCGAGATGCCGCCGATCACAGTCGCGGTGATCGCCTGGAGGTTAAAATCGGTGACGGCCGAGGACGGCGAGATCGAGCCATTGCGGCCAATCGAGACCCAGGCGGCCAAGCCGGCAATGACGCCCGATATGGCGTAAACGGTCAGCAGCACCTTCTTGGTCTGAATGCCGGAAAGCTTGGCTGCCTCCGGATCGTCGCCGACGGCATAGACATGCCGGCCCCAGGCGGTGTGATTGAGGACATACCAGAGCACCAGGACGAGCAGCACCATGGCGATGACGCCGAGGGTCAGCACGGCGCTGCCGAGCTTGAAGCTCACGGCGAAAAGATGCAGCAGCGGCGCCTTTTCGTCGACGTCGGTGTCGCGGATCGTCTCATTGGCGGAATAGATGAAATTCGTCGCCATGACGATGTTCCAGGTGCCGAGCGTGACGATGAAGGGCGGCAGCTTCATGTAGGCGACGAGGAAGCCGTTCAGCAATCCGCAAAGGCCGCCGACGACAAGCCCGGCGACCACTGCAATCGGCGTCGGTATGCCATAAGTGATGGCGACATTGCCCATGATCACCGCCGAGATCACCATGATGACGCCGATCGAAAGATCGATACCGGCGGTCAGGATGACCAGCGTCTGGGCGGCGCCGAGAATACCGACGATGGCGATCTGCTGCAGGATCAGCGTCAGCGTATAGGACGAGAAGAACCGTCCGCCGATCGTCATCCCGAAGATGGCGATCGCCAGCACCAGCACGATCAGCGGCACGGCGGCCGGCGTCGAGTGGAGAAAATGCTGCGCGCGCTTGATCAGCGAGACATTCTCGTGCTCGAAGGAGGCAACGCTCTTGTCGCTGCCGTCGAGGACACGTTCGAATTCCTGTGTTCCGGTCATGGTTCCTCCTCCGCATCCGCGCGCCGAACTCGCGCGGGGGCCGTCACCGATATCCATCCGGTCTTTGATTAGCCGGTTCGTGAGGCGACGGAACATCGTCCGTCGAAAACGGCCGGGGATCAAGCCCCGGCCGATCTGCTTTCAACAATCAGGGCTCAGCCCCAGCACTTGTCGGTGCCTTCCTTGGTGTCGATCGACTTGACGCCGGAAACCGGCTTGTCGGTGACGAGCGAGACGCCGGTGTCGTAGAAGGACTTGCCTTCGGTCGGCTTCGGCTTTTCACCACTGTCGGCGAACTTCTTGATCGCTTCGACGCCAAGGGCTGCCATCATCAGCGGATATTGCTGCGAGGTGGCGCCGATGACACCTTCCTTGACCGACTTCACACCCGGGCAACCGCCGTCGACCGAGACGATCAGCACGTTCTTTTCCATGCCGACGGCCTTTAGCGCCTGATAGGCGCCGACAGCGGCCGGCTCGTTGATCGTGTGGATGACGTTGATGCTCGGATCTTTCTGCAGAAGGTTTTCCATGGCCTTGCGGCCGCCTTCTTCATTGCCGTTGGTCACGTCATGACCGACGATACGAGCATCGTCCTCGTCGCCGATCTTGTTCGGGTCCTTCGGATCGATGCCGAAGCCCATCATGAAGCCCTGGTCGCGCAGAACGTCGACCGTCGGCTGCGACGGGGTCAGGTCGAGGAAGCCGACCTTGGCATCCTTGGCCTTGTCGCCCATCGTTTCCTTGGCCCACTGGCCGATCAGCTTGCCGGCGAGCAGGTTGTCGGTGGCGAAGGTGGCGTCGGCGGCATCGGCCGGCTCGAGCGGCGTGTCGAGAGCGATGACCAACAGGCCGGCTTCACGCGCCTTCTTGACCGAAGACACGATGCCCTTGGTGTCAGAAGCAGCAATCAGGATGCCCTTTGCGCCGTCGGCAATGCAGCTTTCGATCGCGGCCACCTGGCTTTCGCTGTCACCGTCGACCTTGCCGGCATAGGACTTCAGCGAGACGCCGAGTTCCTTGGCCTTGGCCGTCGCACCTTCCTTCATCTTGACGAAGAAGGGGTTGGTGTCGGTCTTGGTGATGAGGCAGGCAGCAACGTCAGCCGCCATGACAGGAGCGGAAAAGGTGACACCAAGCGCGAGCGCGCCGAAAGCGAGAACAGACTTCTTCATGGAACTCCTCCCAGAGTTTGCCGGCGCCGCCCCTGCGGAGCCGGAAGCTTAAGATATGACACTTCGCCGTGGATCGCTAATGCCTCCCAGCGGTCCCGTGCCCTTGACGACGGCAATTAAGAGCGAAAAGAAATCGGCTTGTCAATAAATAAATCCAATTGAATTATTAATTCGATGTGGCATGCTCGATCGAATTAGGGCATAGGCCAACGATCGGGAGGAGCGGCCATGTCGACCTTGGATGGACCGGAACACACGCCGGTCCCGCCACCAATTCTGAATCCGGCCGGAGGTGCGAACCAGGTCAGGGTGCGGGCCTATAACGAACGGCTCGTGCTGTCGCTGGTGCGTCTCTACGGCGCGCTGTCGAAGGCCGATATCGCACGCCGCAGCGGGCTGTCGGCGCAGACCGTCTCCGTGATCATGCGGGTGCTGGAGAAGGAAGGGCTGCTGTCGCGCGGGGAACCGGTGCGCGGCCGTGTCGGCCAGCCGTCGATCCCGATGCATATCAATCCCGATGCCGTCTATTCCTTCGGCCTGAAGATGGGCCGGCGCAGCGCCGATCTGGTGCTGATGGATTTCGTCGGCCGCATCCGCATGCAGCTGCACCGGACCTATGCCTACCCACTGCCGGATGAAATCCTCGCCTTCGTCACCTCGGGCATCCGGGAGCTGGAAGAGCGGCTCGACGACAAGCAGCGCGGCCGCATTGCCGGCCTCGGCATCGCCGCGCCTTTCGAGCTCTGGAACTGGGCCGAAGAGGTGGGGGCGCCGGTTGGCGCCATGGAGGTCTGGCGGGAGATCGACCTGCAGGCCGACATCGCCTCCCGCGTCTCGCATCCGGTCTTCATGCAGAACGATGCGACCAGCGCCTGCGGGGCCGAGCTCGTCTTCGGCGTCGGGCCGTCCTACCCGGATTTCGTCTATTTCTTCATCGGCTCCTTCATCGGCGGCGGCATCGTCTTGAATTCGGCGATCTTTTCCGGCCGCACCGGCACGGCAGGCGCGATCGGGCCGCTTCCCGTGCGCGGCAAGAACGGCGAGACGAAGCAGCTGCTCGAAATCGCCTCGATCTTCGTGCTCGAGAACATGCTGCGCGAGCGGGGTATCGATCCCGAGCCGCTCTGGTATTCGGCCGACGACTGGGTGGATTTCGGCGAGCCGATGGAAGCCTGGATCCAGGACAGCGCCAAGGCGCTGGCGCAGGCGATCGTCGCCGCCGCCTCGATCGTCGATTTCAGCGCGGCTGTGATCGACGGCGGCTTTCCCAGCTGGGTGCGCAGCCGCGTGGTGCAGGCCACCATCGACGAAGCGGCCAAGCTCGACCTGCAGGGCGTCGTCATGCCCGAAATCATCGAGGGCGCGGTCGGCGCGCAGGCGCGCGCCATCGGCGGCGCCAGCTTGCCGATCTTCGCGCGTTACCTCACCGACCAGAACGTACTCTTCAAGGAGGTAGACCATGCTGAAAGGACTTGATCCGCTGTTGAGCCCGGAGCTGCTTTTGACGCTTCGCGCCATGGGCCACGGCGACGAGATCGCCATCGTCGACGGCAATTATCCGGGCGTCGAACATGCCCGCCGGCTGATCCGGCTCGACGGCCACCACCTCATCCCGGTCCTCAACGCCGTGCTCAGCGTGCTGCCGATCGACGATTTCGTGGCGGAGGCGATCTTCCGCTCGACCGTCAAGGCCGAGCGCGACAAGCTCGACCCCGTGCATGAGGAGATGATCGACTGCTGCGCCCGCCACGAACCACACCGGCAGGTGGTGCCGCTCATCGGCCAGGATTTCTACGGAAGGGTGCGCGCCGCCCATGCGCTGATCCAGACCGGCGAGCCCAGGCTCTATGCCAACATCATCCTGCGCAAGGGCGTGATCTATCCGAAAGAGCCGGGAACCCATGCGGCGGCCGGAGTCGATCCATTCGTCTACTAGAACAATTCCGGCAAAAGTGCGCAGCGGTTTGGTCGTCGGTAAGCTTTGGCTTTCGGTCCAGCCGAAGGTCAGTCTTTCGCCATTCGTTCGATGGATGTTATGGTGCGGCGATTGCGTTGGTGCACCGCGCCGGCAAACCGCTCGGTAAGCCAGGTGCTGCGAACGGCGCCTCACCACCAGGAGCCGACGTCGCGCGGCTCTATGGACACGTGCGGGATCAGGCCGGTGAAGCGATGAGGACACGGGATCTCACATGGCACCAGACATGAGCGCGCCTCCTCGTCGCAGCATCACGGGTCTGCGCAAACTTCTGGATCCTGAGCAGCAGCGCGATTGGATAGAAGGCGAGGCGGAGTTGATCGACGCCGAAGAGCGCCTGGAGTCCCTGGAACAGCGGTTCAAGTACGTCGCCCGGTATGAGAAGCTGCTTCGTCGCCCGCAGGCGCAAGACGTTCTGGAAATTCTTAAGGTATACGGGCAAACCTGCATCCCCATCCCGCGCAAGACCGAGCGTCACTACTGGTCGGTTTCGTGCCTGCCCTGGACCTCCGACAAGCCGCTCGTCCGCGTCAATGCGAGCTGGATGGAGCTTTTCACGCTTTATGCCGACGGCGAGGGCCTGCGAGCACGATTCCTGGTGCATCTTTCGCATTTCACCACGGACCATTCACCCGCGCAGGGCGATGTGGACGAGGCTTTTCTCGAGGACTGCGTCACGACGCCCGAAGACCTCGGTTATTTTTTTCCGCGCGGCGAGGACATTTTCGGCATCACTGTGCAGGGCTCGGCCTCGATCCGCAAATTCCTCGTGGAACGCCGCATCTTGCGCGCCATTCGGACTTTCAATGTGACGCACATGAACCGAGGTCGGAACGCCTATCAGGCGAGCCACTGCTACAGCCTGGCGGACACCATGCTGGCGGATTGATCGGCTCCGGGATGCGGCTACGTTGCCGAGATTGCCGAGCCGGTCCGCGGTCGCCGGCGACGATCCACGGCCTTCACCGGTTACGATCGCTGCAGCGATACGGCAGCAGCGGTCACTCGCCACAAAACTTCAATAAAAGTTAGACCTTTACAACCGGGTTTTGCAATGTTGTTTTCTGATCGCTTGCCGTGCAAGGGCCTCTCGCCCTGTCGCCAACGGCGGTTACCGGGAAATGAAGCGGTTGGGCATCAGACGCCCAACGCCGTAAAATGTGTCGAATCCGGGAGTGTCGATTGATCGCTCATTTGCTTGTGTCGAGCTGGTTTGAGAAAATCAAATGAAGGAGCGCCTGCTGATTGCCTGCGTGCTCGTTGCCGCCGCCTCCTACATGGCGTTCAAGACAGAAGCTCGATTTTCCACCCCTATCAAGCCGGATGGCATCCCACAGGCGAGTGAAAATCCGCCTTCCAGGATCTACAAGGATGCGTCGGGACGCGAGGTGCATATTGCAACGCCCTTGCTGGACAAATTCTCCTATGCCGGAGATGCCGACCTCTGCATCGAACTACGGGAAATGACAAAATCCAATGTCGAGGCCGCAGAAGAGCTTCTGGACGCATGCGACAACATTTCAACGGGCAGCGCAGTTGAGATAAGCCAAAAGCGTATCTGGCTGGCCACGATCCTTGGCGACGAAGACGAGGAGTATACTTATTCCCTTTCAGACAATGAAACCGATCGGAACAGGCGCGTTGTCCTGGCAATCTCGATGCTGAGAGCCGCAGTGGATGCTGCCGCGCCGGATGCTGCAAAAGAGGCCTTCTCTGCTCTCGATAGCCTTTGGATCGCAAATGATGCGAGCGGTGCTTTTGCTGGTTACAATCCGCCCTTTCTATTTCGTTCCGCCATGAAAGCCGAAGCCGGTGAAGCTCTGCTGGCCCTGTGCCCACTTGCCGGTCGGACCGACTGCGATAGCTTCGTACCAAGCGGAATGCCACAGGCTCTGGAAGAGCTTGGGCGCTGGAAATCCGATGAGGCCTTGCTGTTGCGTTCCGCAGAACTGTTGGAACGCAAATACAAGGCGGTCAAAGATCCAGACAAGAGCAAGGAGCTTGATTTTGCTCAGGATTTTTCGGCAACGCTGGGTTATGCCAATGAACTCAATCCAGGAAACGCAAGCGCTCACGCTAGGCGCGGCGTGAAGCCGTTGGAGGAGTGGCTGGGCAAATATCAAAACAGCACCGATGAGCGTGCGTTGCGATACATCTATAGCAAAATTGGCACAGCATATGGACGTATCGCATCGGATAGCCAGCAACGCGCAGACGCTGAAAAAGCATTAAAATTCAACGGCCTGACCTTCGAAATAGCTAGAAGATTAGACAAGGACGGCCCGAGTTGGGAAAACATGGCGAATCTTGGCGATGACACCCTGCTGTTGGCCGAACTGAACCAAGAGGAAGCTGGATTTCAAAGAGCGTTGAAATTTCATCGCGATGCATACGCGATAACGCGAAAGCTCAATTCGCAAGACGCTTCCGCCTATATGAATATGAAACTTGCACGGACCCTGCAGCACTATGCAAAGGCAGAGCTTCCTTCGGTTACCAAAAACGAGAGGATCGCCATGCTGGAAGAGGCGATCAATTTGGCTGAAGGCGTCAAGCCGCTCTTCGAACAGACCGGCACAGCACTCTACCTACGAATGACGAATGGCGTCCTGGATGAGGCAAACGCCCAACTCATCTCGCTCCGCCAATCGAATTAGCCCTGACGATGCGGCCGATCATAAAGGTGCTCCTGTCTTGTTGAGACTTTCCGTTGTCGAGCATATTTTCAACGCGATGCCGGCAGCTTGATTGCCCAAGGTGGCTCGACCGAGAATGTCAGCAAGCACGGGCGGGGGCAGAACGGCGAGATTATCCCGGCGTCGAACATGCCCGACGGCTGATCCGGCTCGACGGCGACCGGCCCCGTCACGCCCATCCCCTCTCAAGTGTACTTAATCCCCCGGCGGGTTCTTCAGCCGTTCGAAGAATGGCCGATAGCGGCGACCAGCAGACACCATGGAATCGAGGCCCCATCCGATTTACGGGAAAGATATCCAATTCACGCAGCGAAACGCCCGCACCTTCGTCAATGCAACCCGCCATTAACCTTCGGAGGTAACGATCTTACGGACCTGTCGGTGCTGCGCAGCTTGATCAACGACTGCAATGCCCGACCCGGCATTCGGTGATGCGAGCATCAGCCATGTCGGCTGTTGATTGAAAACATGTCGGGGACGATGCGGTCCTTCGAACTGGCCATGACGGCTCTATACACAACAGGAGCCTGTTCATATGCCTCGCACCCAACCAACCAGACCTCAGGTAGAGATCGTTGCCTGGCTCGCGGTCTTCCTGCTTCTCTTCTGCCTATCGTGGTTCTTCGACTGGCATGAGGGGCTGGATGGGTTCATCGAGAGGCATCATGACTATCCGCTCGACCACGCGCTCCTTGCCCTTAATATCTCCGGGTTTCTCGGGCTGATTTATTCCGCGCTGAGGATCCGCGATCTTTCGAGGGAGGTTCATCGCAGGCTGCAGGCCGAAAAAAACGTGGACTGGATTGCCTGTCACGACACGCTGACCGAACTGCCGAACCGCAGGTTTCTGGATTCCATCTGCGCGCAGGCGATGAGCGATCAAAGGGAAGAAACCTATGCCGTGTTCAGCATCGATCTCGACGGCTTCAAGAAGGTCAATGATCTCCTGGGGCACGATCACGGTGATGCGGTGCTGAAGACTGTCGCTCAGCGGCTCTCTTCCCTCTTTCCGCGTGAGCACGTTTTTCGTCTTGGCGGAGACGAGTTTGTCGTTCTGGCGCGGCGCACCGGAAATCCCGATCTTGCCGCGTTGGGGAACCGCATCGTGAGCGTGATCGGCAAACCGTTCACATTCAATGGCGTCGCCGTCGACCTCGGCGCGAGTGTCGGCTTCGCACTTTATCCGGAGAACGGCGATGACCTGAGCGAGGTCATCCGACATTCGGACTGTGCGATGTATGTCGCCAAAAAGCAGGGGCGCAATCTGGTGAAGCCCTTCGTCCCTTCGATGCAGGATGAGTTGGCGAAACGGATTCGGGTGGAAGCCGATCTAAGAGCCGCCATCAGGAAGGCTGAGATCGTTCCCTACTATCAACCGCTCGTGGACTTGAAGACGAACAAGATTATCGGCTTTGAGGCGCTGGCACGCTGGAAGACCGCCTCCGGCGAATTCATCCCGCCGAACGAATTCATTCCTGTGGCAGAGGAAGCCGGGCTGATCGTCGAATTGACGGACCAACTGCTTCGCCACGCCTGCACCGATGCGCTTTCCTGGCCAAGTGAGCTTGTCCTGTCATTCAACCTTTCTCCGATCCAGCTGAGCGACCGGTTGCTGGGGCTCAGAATTCTCAAGATATTGGGCGATGTCGGTCTGCCGGCGCACAGGGTCGAGCTGGAAGTGACGGAGAGCGCCATCATCCAAGATGCCGTCACGGCACGAATCGTCCTCGACGATCTGGTGAACGCCGGCGTCAGGATTGCCCTCGACGATTTTGGAACAGGCTATTCCAGCCTCTCACAACTCTCCAACTACCGGTTCGACAAGATCAAGATCGACAGGAGTTTCGTCTCTTCATTCGAAACCAATGACAAGCAGGACAAGGTGATCAAGGCCATCATCGCCCTCGGTGTGGGACTTGGCGTGACAATAACCGCCGAGGGTATCGAAGAAGAGAGCCAACTTCAGCGGCTTCAGGATCTGGGTTGCGACATCGGCCAAGGATATCTGCTTGGCAGGCCAGCGCCGGTCGCGGAGCTTGCCACAGATCACATCAGCGCCAGAATTTTGCAACGCCGTTGATGGGCCGGCTCTGATTCAGAGCCGACACCAGCCTACCGACTTCAAACGGCGGCTGTGTTCGCGCCTATCCATTCCTCACTTTTCGCCCAAAGCCGCTTGGCTTTGTCGGCGTCGAGCGCATAGGACCTGACGCCGTCGGCAAACGGGTTGGGCGTGTCGTTGATCGGCGCGACGGCGCAATCTTCGAGATAGTGTCGGCCGATCTCGTCCTTGTCAGCCACGACTGCGGCCCAGACCGAGGTCGCCGCCACCTGAGCGATGTCTTTCAGCTCCGCCGGTGGAAGACCGGCTTCGGCGCGGGCTTTGCCAACGGTCTCGAAAAGACCCTGCAAGTCTTCCTGCCGGAGATGGCGGGGCAAATCGGTGAGGCTGTTGCCGGGCATCACCGAGGCGGCTCGGATGCCGCGATCACGATGCCGCCTGTCGAATTCCGCGGCGAAGAGAGAGGTCGCCGTCTTCGATCGGCCATAGGCGACCCATGGGTCATAGGCCTGTCGCTCAAAATTTGGGTCGTCCAGATCGACATCGGCGACCCGATGCGCCTGCGACGACAGCACCACCAGCCGGCCGTTATCGGCAAACAGCGGCGCGATCCGATTGACCAAAGCGAAATGACCGAGATGGTTGGTGCCGAACTGGAGTTCGAAGCCGTCGGCCGTCCGAGCGAACGGCGGGGCCATGACGCCGGCGTTGGCAATGATGGAATCGAACCGCCGGCCGTCTGCCAACAGCCTGTCCGCGCAAGCGCGAACGCTTTGCAAGGATGCCAGATCGAGCTCGATCAGCTCCAGGCTGCCACCTCCTTGCGACGCGGCGTCACGCACCGATGCCGTGGTCCGCTCGGCTTTCGCGAGGTCCCTGACCGCGCCGACGACGCTTGCGCCGTGAGACACCAGTGCGCGGGCGGTTTCAAGCCCAATGCCTGAGGATGCACCCGTAATGAGAAATCGCTTTCCCTTGAGGTCAACGCCATCAAGCACCTCGTCGGCGGTCGACTTTGCACCAAACGTCTCGGTCATCTTCTTTCCCTTCAATTGTCTGAGTAAGAGTCTTGGTCTTCGACGTTCAGATGGCCAGGCCACCGGCCACGTCGATCACGCCGCCGGTGATGTAGCCGCCGTTCGGCCCTGCCAGGTGACAGATGAGGGCAGACACCTCCTCAAGCGTTGCGATCCGGCGGATGGCGTGCAGGTTCATGAGCGCCTCGGGGACACTGTCGCCCAGCACCTCTGCCGACATATCGGTCGGCATGACGCCCGGCTGGATGACATTGACGGTGATATTGCGCACGCCGAGATCGCGGGCGACGCCCTTCGCATATCCGACGATCGCCGCTTTGGTTCCCGCGTAGTCGGCAGCGCCGGTAAACGGGACGTGGGTGCCGAGAGCCGAGCCGATGAAGATGATCCGGCCGCCATCCGGCAGCACCGGCGCTGCCGCGCGCGTGGTCGCCACCGCGCCCATGACATTGATCTGCCATTGGCGATCGAGATTGACCGTGTCGAGATCGGGATCGTCGACCGTCTTGCCCTGCACGGCGATCGCCGCATTGTTGACGAGGATGTCGAGCTTGCCGAAATAGGCCACCACCTTCTCCACCAGCGGCTTGGCCGCCGCCATGTCGGCCTGGTCGCTTTGGATCGCCAGCGCCCGCACACCCCTCGCCCTCAGCGTCTCGACCACGGCTTCGGCCTTTTCGGCAGAGGCGACGCAGCTGATCGCCACATCCGCCCCCTGGTCGGCCAGCGCCTCGGCCGTGGCGGCGCCGAGCCCGCGCGAGCCGCCGGTCACCAGGGCGACTTTGCCCTTCAATATGTTCGACATGAGAATCCTTCCGGGTACTTGATCCTGTCGCCGTCTGTCTTGACGAACGATGGCGAGCTATTTCATAACGGTTATTACGATAACGATCGGTATGAAATTTGACATGCTCTGTCAACCGGTTTAGTAACGATCATTACGAAAAAGCTGGATTGACCTGATGGGACGCCATCGCGAATTCGATGTGGAGAAAGCGCTCGACGCCGCTTTATGCGTCTTCTGGCGCAAGGGCTACGAGGGTGCCTCCTATACCGACCTGACCGAGGCTGCCGGCGTCGAACGACCCGCCCTCTATTCTGCATTCGGCAACAAGGAAGCCCTCTTCCGCCTGGCGCTCGATCGCTATTCCGAGCGATTCCTGCACTATATTCCGGAGGCGCTTCAGCTGCCCACAGCGCGTCAGGTTGCTGCCCATATCCTCTTCAACGCAGCCGATCTCAATACGCGTTATCCCGACCATACGGGATGTCTCGGCATCAATGGCGCCGTGGCGGGATCGGATGACGCGGAACCTGTGCGGCAAGCGTTGATCGATTTCCGTGCGGCCGGCCAGGCGCAGCTTCGTGAACGCTTCGAACGGGCAAAGGCCGAGGGCGACTTGCCGGAGACGACCAAAGCCGATGCCCTTGCAGCCTTCGTGATGGCTCTCACGCATGGCATGGCGGTGCAGGCCAAAGCCGGATTCAGCCGCGAGATGCTCGAGGCGGTTGTCGAACAAGCGCTGTCCACCTGGCCGACCGGCCGTTCCACGCTCTCCGAAACGTCATCTTAAAGCTTAAGGAAGAAGCACGCCGGCCGTCGTCGTCTCCGTGACATCCTCGGGTCAAGCGGCGCATCCAACGAAGCATCGTGCAGACGCTGACACCTCGCCAGCGCCCGGAGCGGCGGCGTTTAAGAGAGCCTCATCGTGAGGTGCCCCGCAGGGGCCTCGAAGGACGAGGCGGGCATTCCGGCGCCGGATCATGCGAGGAGCAGCGCTGTGGCGTGTCCTTCGAGGCTCCGGCCTTTGGCCTGCGCACC
>NZ_JAPCZO010000037.1:0-50933 GCF_025941625.1 Rhizobium acaciae | reverse complement strand
TCCAGGCAACAGCGAACCCAATCCAAAAGTTGGTTCACGACGGTCTGGCAGTTGCTAAGGTTCGTCGACAGGATCGCCGTTTGGGTTGGGCACCGGTGCCTCCCTTATATCTCGAGCCGGTTGTTTATGCTCGCCATCCGGATGCAGGCGAACCAGCGCCAGGAGATGCCGTCAGTCCCCGAGGCGGCACCCGGCGGCTTACCGCAGACACGCTGTGGAACCGGCTCTCTCTTCAGGTGTTCCTGTCGATCAGCAGGGAGCTTTCAAATGACCTACGTCGCATCGCCAAGCTACGACCGTAACGACGCCAGCCGCGCTTCAAACCTCCGTCAGTGTCTCGAGACCGCCAGACGCCGCCTCGATGAGACTTCGCACAACTCGGAAACCGAGAAAATCGAAACGCTCGTGGCTTCCGCCGTCGAGGCGGGCTGGGAAGAGGAGGAAGTGCGCGAGGCACTGAGCGCGGGCGGCGAGCAAGGAAACAAGGTGCCGGAGCACGAACCACCCGTCCCAACGATCGGCGTGGTCCCTTCGTCATCTTTCTGACAAGTGGCGGACGCTAGCGCAGTCCGGGCAAGCGGCGAGATTTCCATGTATCTCGCCGTTTAATCACCTGTGCGGGTAGTGTTGGCCAACGACACCACTCGGGGGCCGCGTAGTGTTCCGTCGGACATACTCAAGAAGCAAGAAGACCCGTCCAACCCTCCGGCGTGATCCTCTTTCCAGCAAACCATCTGACTGTGGCCTGACAATCGGCGGCACCGACCTAGTTAGTCACCGACGGTCGGGGATGGCGGCCGTCGGGCTTTGAAAACTCGAAATCAACGACAAGAGGATAAGTTGATGAAAAGGACGTTTCTATATTGTTGCGCTTTGCTATCTGCGCTGTCGGCGGTGACAATTTCCATTGCCGGCGCACCCGCTCTCGCCGAAGAGTTTGTTGCTTCGCAGAGCAAGACGGTGGTCGAAACCAAGAAGGGCAGTCTCGTCGGCGCACTCGACGATGGCATCTACAGCTATCTTGGCGTCCCCTATGCTCATGCCGCCCGCTTCATGCCGGCGGAAGAGGTCGCGCCCTGGAAAGGCATCCGTCCCGCAGTCACCTATGGCGAGAACTGCTTCATCCCCCGCATGAAGGAAGTGGCCGGCGACGAACTCTTCAATCCGCACCGCTATCTGCCGATGAGCGAAGCGTGCCAGTTCCTGAACATCTGGACGCCGGCGATCAAGGACGGAAAGAAACGGCCGGTCATGGTCTGGATCCATGGGGGCGGCTTCACCAATGGCTCCGGCATCGAGCTGACCTCCTATGACGGCCGCAATCTGAGCAAGGACGGCGATGTCGTCGTCGTCACCCTCAACCACCGGCTCAACGTGCTCGGCTTCCTCGATCTTTCCGCCTACGGAGAGAAATACAAACGGTCGGGCAATGCCAGCGTCACGGATCTCGTCGCTGCGCTGAAATGGGTCCACGACAATGCCGAGGCCTTTGGCGGCGATCCCGGCAACGTGACGATTTTCGGCCAGTCCGGCGGTGGCTACAAGGTGCGCGCCCTGATGGGGACGCCGTCAGCGAAGGACCTCTTCCAGAAGGCCATCGTCCAGAGCGGCTCCCGGACCGATTCCGTCATCGATCAGGCGTCCTCGCGGAAGGTGGCCGAACTGACGCTCGCCAATCTCGGTCTCAAGGCCGGCGAAATCGACAAGCTTGCCGACGCGGACTATTACGATCTCCTTGCCGCAGCCGACAAGGCCATCAAGGACGCGACCGCTCAAGGCGCGAAGGACGCCCGCTTCGCGCCCGTTCAGGACGGCGACTATATTCCGGCGAACCCGGTCGGGACAGAGTGGGTCGACCAGGCCAAGGACATTCCGCTGATGGTCGGAAACACCCTCAATGAGTTCGAGACGGTGATCAGCCACAAGGCGGGCGAGCTTCTTGCCGACAACAAGAACAACTGGGACGAAGACAAGTCCGAGGCCAAGCTGAAGGAGCGCTTCGCCGACAAGGCCGACGCGGTCGGCAAGGCATTCAGGGCGGCCTACCCTGAGAAGAAGATCGCCGACGCCTATTTCCTCGACCTGCGCTTCCGGCCGGGAGCCATCCGTGATCTCGACCTGAAGGCAAAGCAGAAAGGGGCTCCGGTCTACTCCTACATGTTCGCCTACGAATCACCGGTCCTGGATGGCATTGCCATGGCCTGGCATTGCTCGGAACTGCCCTACGTGTTTGCGAACGCCGCCCTGGTCAAGACGTCGACTGGCGGTGGCAGCGACGCGCTCGCGCTTTCCAGGAAGGTAAGCCAGGCCTGGGTCAACTTCGCGCGCAACGGCAAGCCGAGCGCCGAGGGCCTGCCCGACTGGCCGGCCTACACAGCCGACAAACCAGCGACCATGGTCCTCGACAAGCAGTCCCGCGTGGCAGTCGATCTCGATCGCAAGCTGCTGCAGACAGCAGGCGCTCTCTAGCGCGATTTGCAAGGATTGGACATGCGGCGCCGGCTGGCATCGACCGGCCGGCGCCGCCTGCCACGCGACAAATGCGCCTAATCTTTGCCAATATCATCCTCCTTCAGCCCCCAATCCGCGGCCTGATCCAACGCAGGACCGGCCGCGGATCTCCTCCAGGCACTCGTCGATCCGGTCGAAAGATAAAGTTAGGATGCGAGCAGCCTGCCCCCGGCGGCGGTGAGATGGACGCTGCGATGCCGGCGCTCAAAAAGGGCTCACCGAGTAGCTTCCAGCTCCCGCAGACGCCATCCCTTTCGGTTCTAAAAAATTTTCAGATGCCGCGCTGGCAGACGCTTGCTGCGACACAAGCGTCCGTTGTGCCTTCGAGCATGCCATGAGATGCTCCAGCGCGATGCATATCCCTGGGACAAAAGCATGCGAGACTATCTGAAAAGTAGAGATTTTCACCGACATATGCGCTTGCTGCTGGCTTGGAGATTTCGGGAGCTCGGGTGGGAATCCCAGAACGCGGGCAAGTGCAGCTTTACCCGGGACGGAAGGGCTTGTTGGCTACAAGTTTCCCAATATTCGAACAGCATTATCGGTGCCAAATTTACGATCAACATGACAGGGGGCTCCGGCCCCGCCGGAGACACAAGAATACTTCGTCGCCTCAATGAGGCGGATCGAAGCATTGGCAAAGCTCTGGAAGAAAGCATCATTGCGCGCCTTCCCAGACCCGATCCAGACCCGGAGATCGAAGTCCTCGGAGACGGCGGCCAAACTATATTGGTCAAGCTCGGCGATCTGGCTCGAGCAAATCCACGACAATGGGAGGCTCCCTCCGACGTCTGGCTGCCTTATTTCAGCAAAAGCGATCTTGACGATTGGGCTACGTTTCTCTTGCCTCGTCTTGAGCGACTGACTGCACCTTCCTCATCGGAAAAGATCGATCCGCAATTGTGGGCTCAGCGGTTTCGCCGTCTCACGCGTCTGTTTCGCTCGAAGTGAGAGGCACTTGGCGGCCGATCGAGCCGCTCCGATCACGTCTCTGTCGATAGGGTTTCTAACCGCCCACCGGTTCCAGATCGATCAGCGCCTTGATCGGCAGGTGGTCGGAGGCGATACGTGCGAGCGGCGTATCATGTGCTTCCACCTCCGAGATGATCCCCTTGCGGTTGGCGATGATCCGGTCGAGCGCCAGAAGCGGCAAGCCGGCGGGGAAACTCGGGACGGCGGGCGGCAGCGGTCCGAAGGCGGATTGGAAGGTGTTGAGCGAAGACCGGTCGCCGAGCCGCCATTCGTTGAGGTCGCCGAGCAGGATGGTCGGCATCTCGTGCCTGTCGTTGATCAGTTCGACCAACATGCGGGCCTGCTGGGCTCTGCTATGGCGTAGCAGCCCGAAATGCGCGGCGATGATGCGCAGCACCCCGCCCTTCTCGAGTTCGATCTCGGCAACGAGCGCGCCGCGCGGCTCCAGCCCCGGCAGCTTGACCTGATGCACGTCATGCACCAGCCCCTTCTTGAAGAGCACGACATTGCCGTGCCAGCCATGCGCCTTCGCCATGCCGGCAACCGGCACTGCGATCAGTCCCGTCTCCCGCTCCAGCCGCCCGAGATCGAGAATGCCGGTGCGCTCGCCGAAGCGCGTGTCGGCCTCCTGCAGCGCGATCACGTCGGCGCCGATTTCATGGATCACCCGGCTGGTGCGCTCCGGATCGAAGCGGCGGTCGGTGCCGATGCACTTGTGCACGTTGTAGGAGGCAATCAGCGTTCCGGCACTGCGCGGCCTTGCCTCCGTATAGGCTGCGTCGAGCCGCTTTTTCCTGCTCCTGATCGAGGCGAGAATGCTGGCGGGAAGGCTGTCTTTTCTGGCGTGCATCGGCAGGCGCACTTGTTCCGTTGATCGAAAAGGCTTGTCTCAGCAGTATAGGCAGGCAAGCCGGACTTGCCACGTCCGATCACAAAAAATCCTTCAGAGATAGGGCGACCCCAGCCATAGCACCTTCTCGAGCAGCCGCACCGCGAAGGGTCGCGCCTGCAGCCCTTCAAGCGTCACAGGGGTTGCCGTTTTCAGAGTTTCCTCGATATGCTCGTCGATCTCGGCGGCGAAACCCTCGTTCAGCACTTCGAGATCGACCTCGAAATTCAGCCGCAGCGAGCGCGGGTCGAGGTTGGAAGAGCCGACATAGGCCCAGGTGCCGTCGATCGTCAGCAGCTTCGAATGGCTGAAGCTGCCGGTGGAGCGCCAGATGCGGCAGTAGTTCTTGAGGATCTGATCGAATTGTGCCGTCATCGCCCGGTCGACCAGCACGAGGTTGTTGACAGCGGGCACGACGATATCGACCTCGACGCCGCGCCGCGCCGCCGTCACCAGGGCGCTGATGAGTTCACGGTCCGGCAGGAAATAGGGCGACATGATGCGGATCGATTGGCGCGCCACGGAAAAGGCGCCCATCAGCATTTTGTGGTTGGTCTCGACGCTGCGGTCCGGGCCGGAGGCGACGACACGCATCAGGATGGGATCGCCGGGGCTGCGCTGCGGCGGTTCGATGCGCCAGGGCTCGTCGTTCAACAACTCCTGCGTCGAGAAGCGCCAGTCTTCGGCGGCGAGGTCGAAAAGATCGGCCACGACAGGACCGGTGACGCTGAAATGCGTGTCGTGGGCAAAGCTCTCGCCCGTCGCCTCCTCGCTGAAGCCCGCCCTGATGTTCATTCCGCCCGTCAGCGCAATTTTCCCATCGACGATCAGGATCTTGCGGTGGGTGCGCAGATTGGCATAGGGCAGCCGCAAGCCCATGATGACATTGCCGTTGAAGACGGCGACGGTGACGCCGCCTTCCCTCAGATGGCCAAGAATGCTCGGCACCGAATAACGCGCGCCGACCGCGTCGATCAGCACCCGGACCTCCACACCACGCCTGACCGCCGCAATCAGTGCATCGGCGATGCGAAGGCCGACAGCGTCGCGGTCGAAGATATAGGTTTCGAGCAGGATGCTGCGCGTCGCCTCGTCGATGCTCGTCTTCATCGCCGCATAGGCCTCGTCGCCGGTTTCCAGCACATCGATCGTATTGCCTGAGGTCAGCGGATTGCGCGTCACCCGGTCACCCAGCGTCTGCAGCGCCGCAAAGCGGCGGCCGAACTGACTGATCACCGTCTCTGCCTCGGCGTCGAAGGTCTCCAGCTCGTCGAATTCGGCCGCAAGCAGCAGCGCGTCGCGGCGGACACTCAACGATTTGCGGCGGATGCGGTTGATGCCGGCAATCGCATAGAGCACCGCGCCGATGATCGGAGACAGGATGATGACGCCGACCCAGCCGATCGCGGCACGCACTTCCTCCTTGGTCATGGCGGCATGGATCGCCGCCGCGGCCCCCATGGCGATCGAGACGACAAAGAGGATATGCGGCCAGTAGGTCGACAAGAGATAGAACATTGCTGGCGAATATAGCCGCGAAACGGCTGCGTTCAATCGCGCCTTCGCTCTCCCATGACGCGAATTTTCTCGCCGTGATCATTTTGCCGGCCCGGAACGGCCGTTTCGGCAGGGAACAATCCCTGCACGGATCGATTGATCCCGAGGAGACTGAGGATGGCATCATGAACATCGCCGCAAACGTCGGTCCGGCTCTGGCGCTCGAAGTCGCGGATGCCGACACCATTGCCGAACTCCGGCATCAGGCCGATGGCTGTACCCGTTGTGATCTCTACAGGAATGCCACGCAAGTCGTCTTCGGCGAAGGCCCTGTGAAAGCCGAGATCGTTCTTGTCGGCGAGCAACCGGGCGACCAGGAGGATCTGACCGGCAGGCCCTTTGTCGGTCCCGCCGGCCGCCTGCTCGATCGTTGCCTCGAAGAGGCCGGTCTCGACCGCCAGCGCTGCTATGTCACCAATGCCGTCAAGCACTTCAAGTTCACGCCGCGCGGCAAACGGCGGCTACATGCAAAACCGAATGCCGGCGAGATCAGGCGTTGTGCCTGGTGGCTCGGCGCCGAGCTCAACATCCTGCGGCCGAAGCTCGTCGTGACGCTCGGCGCAAGTGCACTTTACGCGCTGCTCGGGCCGAAGGCGAAGCTGACGCCGGAGCGCGGCCATATCCTCCATCCGGCAAACCGTCCGCCTGTCCTGGTCACCATCCACCCCTCCTATCTCTTGCGCATCCGCGACGAGGCGGAGCGGCGCCGCCAACACCGGGATTTCGTCTCAGATCTGCACAAGGCGGCGGCGTTTCGGCCCGCATGAGTGCCGATTTTCAACCCTAATATGCTGCGATGCGAAATATTTCCGGTTGCGGCGCGATTTCGCTTGAAAGAGCTCCCCTCCTCTGGAACCATCCAAGCAGTATCGCGTTCGAACGACGGCATCATGTGACTGGAGATCAGCGATGGCAGAAACTCGGGAAGAGTGGATCAAGAAACGTGCATACACCCTCTGGGAAGAAGAGGGTTATCCGACAGGGCGAGAGTCCATCCATTGGGAACAGGCACGATACGAGCGCGAAGCGCTCGAGGGCTCGGCTGCGTCTTCCAAGGGCAAAGAGCTCAAGCCCAAGGCGAAGCGCACTGCGACCGGTGCCAAGACGAATGGCGTGGTCACGCCGGCGCCAAAGCGCACCGCGAGCCGCAAAACCGCGTCCTGAACGCTAAAATAGTGAGTATCTCGATTAAAAAGGGCGTCGTCTCGACGCCCTTGATTCCTTTTTTGTCATATGCCTGAATTGGTTGTGCGATATTGAATTGCAGGGGTGGGCTTCCATGCGGGGGTGAACAGAGGCCGGATGACGCTGCAAGCTTTGAGGCTTCCAAAAAAAGTTGAGGCCTGCCCGGATAACCAGGAACAAGAGCATCCCCTGGCTGTTTATGGCGAAACCGGGGAAGTTGCCATGAACGACGGCCATATCGAAATACTTTCCATCCTGCTCTTCGCGGCCAGCGGCCGCGTTTCGACCGCGATCGTGTGAGGGATGGAGATGTCGCTCCTCGTCATCGCCGCACTGCTCTACCTCGGTCTCGCGCTCGGGTTCATCCTTGTCGTCGACAATCTGGTCGGACTGGTTTTTCGCGATCCGCGCGCACCGGTGCAGTTGGTCTCCGTCTATATCGGCCGCGCATTTGCCGCATCGCAAAAACTCTACCGAAAATAACAGCCCGCAGGCGCCGTCCGCAGACTGCTAAAAGTGTTGAACACCCAGCAGTTAAGGATATTTTGACCGCGCCCTTTCCCTCCCATCGGAAGCCTCTATGTTGACGGTTTGGAAGGGCTGAACCCCGAGGTGGCCGATCACCCCGGCGCGGCTGACGAGAAGAAAGCGATTTGAATGGGAAGCGTCGGGAACGGCTGGCCGAGAGGCGGCGGCGAAATCGGCGAATTGTTACGGCATCCGGCTTTCCACGCCGTCGGTCTCGGTTCGGTCGAAAGCTGGCCTGCGTCCCTCAAGCATATCGCCGAAATGGTGTTGAATTCGCGCCAGCCCAAATTCGTTGCCTGGGGTCCGGATCTCGCTTTTCTCTACAATGACGCCTATGTGCCTGTTTTCCCGGAGCGGCATCCCGATGCACTCGGACGACCCTTCCGTGAGGTCTGGGCCGATATCTGGGAACAGTTCTCGCCGATCGTCGCCAGCACGCTGGAAGGCAGTTCGCAGCTTTTCAAAGAGTTGCTCATCCCGATGCGCCGCGACGGCCGTACCGAGGACACCTGGTTCACCTTCTCCTACACCCCGCTGCGCGACGATGACGGCAGGGTCGCCGGCATCCTCTGCGCGGCCCTCGATGTCACCGACCAGGTGTCGGCCAAGCGCGGCGAACAGATCGCGCTGGAAGAACTGCGTGCAAAATCGGAGGCGCTTGCGGTCGTCAACCGGGCGGGTGCCGCGATCACCGTCGAGCCCAGTGTCGAACGCCTCACCCAGATTGTCGTCGATGCCGGCGTGACGCTGACCGGCGCGGAATTCGGCGCCTTCTTCTACAATGTCGATGATGGCGAGGGCGGCAGCTACATGCTCTATGCGCTCTCCGGTGTCGATCGGAAGAACTTCGAGAAATTCCCGATGCCACGCAATACCAAGGTCTTCGCGCCGACCTTCAACGGCGAAGGCATCGTGCGCACCGACGACATCCTGCTCGACCCGCGCTACGGGCAGAATGCGCCGCATGCAGGCATGCCGAAGGGGCATCTTCCAGTCAGGAGCTATCTTGCCGTGCCGGTGAAATCACGCGACGGCAGCGTCATCGGCGGCTTGTTCTTCGGTCACGGCCAGCCCGGCCGTTTTTCCGAAGCGGCCGAGGCGAGCCTCGTCAGCCTCGCCGGCCAATCGGCCGTCGCGATCGACAATATCCGGCTCTTCCGTGCCGCCAAAGTTGAAATCGACCAGCGCCGCGACATGGAAGATCAACTACGGAAACTCAATGAAATGCTCGAGGTCCGCGTCGCGGCCGAGATTGCCGAACGCCAGCAGGCCGAAGCAGCCCTCCAGCAGTCGCAGAAGATGGAATCGATCGGCAAGCTCACCGGCGGCGTCGCCCATGACTTCAACAATCTGTTGCAGGTGATCTCAGGCAATCTGCAGCTTCTCGGCAAGGATGTGGCAGATAGCGGCCGGGGCAAGGAACGCATTTCCAACGCGCTTGCCGCCGTCGAACGCGGCTCGCGGCTGGCAAGCCAGTTGCTGGCCTTCGGTCGCCGCCAGCCGCTGGAACCGAAGGTCATCAACATCGGCCGCCTCGTCACCGGCATGGATGACATGCTGCGCCGCGCGCTCGGCGAGGAGATCGAAGTCGAGACCATGGTCTCTGGCGGTCTCTGGAACACCTTCGCCGATCCGATCCAGATTGAAAACGCACTGCTCAACCTTGCGATCAACGCCCGCGACGCGATGGATGGCGCCGGCAAGCTGACGATCGAGGTCGGCAACGCCTTCCTCGACGATTCCTACAGCCGTATCCATCCTGAAGTCACCGCCGGCCAATATGTCGTGCTCGCCGTGACCGATACCGGCGCCGGCATGACGCAGGAGGTGATGGAGCAGGCCTTCGAGCCCTTCTTCTCGACGAAACCGGAAGGCAAGGGCACCGGTCTCGGCCTGTCGATGGTCTATGGCTTCGTCAAGCAATCCGGCGGCCATGTGAAGATCTACAGCGAGATCGGCGAAGGCACGACCGTCAAGCTCTACCTGACCCGCTCGTTCCGAAGCGAGGATCGGGTCACGGCCGCCGACAGCGTACCGGCCGCCGGGGGCACGGAAACCATCCTTGTCGCCGAGGACGACGAGGGCGTGCGCGCCACCGTCGTCGAGATGCTGTCAGATCTCGGCTACTACGTGTTGAAAGCCAAGGATGCGCAAAGCGCGCTCACCGTGATCGAAAGCGGCGCCCATATCGACCTGCTCTTTACCGATGTCGTCATGCCCGGGCCGTTGCGGAGTCCGGAGCTTGCCCGCATGGCGCGCGAGCGTCTGCCTGATATCGCCGTGCTCTACACGTCGGGCTATACCGAAAATTCGATCGTCCATGGCGGCCGGCTCGATCCCGGTCTCGAGCTGCTCTCCAAGCCCTATACGCGCGAGGAACTCGCCCGCAAGATCCGCCACGTGCTTACTCTCAGGACGCAACGCCGCCAAGGGGCGAGCGATGCCGTAGTGGCCCCTGCCAAACACCCCGAGATCACCCGCGAAAAGCTGAAGCTGCTGCTTGTGGAAGACGACGCCTTCATCCGCCTGGATACCGCCGAGATCCTGCAGGATCTCGGCTATGACGTCATCGAGGCTGATAGCGGCGAAAGGGGCGTGGAAATCATCGGACACACCACCATCGATATCATCGTCACCGATGTCGGCCTGCCCGGCATGTCGGGTCCGGCCTTTGCCGCCAAGGCGCGCGAGGCCTTTCCGTCGGTCGGCCTGGTCTTTGCCACCGGCAACAGCGGCCTGCCGGATGCAAACCGTCTCCCCGGCTCGGTGCTGCTGTCGAAACCTTTCAGCAGCGCGGCGCTCGACCAGGCGGTCAGAAGCGCCGTCCAGCAGCGGCCTGGCGCCTAGAGTATCTCTGTGCCGTCACGGAATGCTGCAGCTTCTGCTTTATGCGTCGGCGCCGTCGAACTCGGGATATTTGCGCATCAGATCCACCTCGCTGGTGCAGCTGTCGTCGCGCGCCGTCAGTTCGATCGAGATCGTGTCGGCAGGAGCGAGACGGCCATCATTGCTACCATCGTGATGGCTGCCGCCATCGTGATAGACGGGAATGCGCGCTCCGCTCTGAGTGACCAGCACGGCATCCCGCTCGAAGCCCCTCTGCAGCAGCCAGTCACGCGGCGCCATCAGGCGGATGTCGACCTCGTAGGAACGTCCCTTTCCTTGCTTGAGGCCGACGGTATAGGTGACCGGCGATACCTGGCCGTTCACGTCGATCGCGCCGTTTCCATCGGCTTTGACGATGTGTTTTTCCATGTTCTCGGCTCCTTCTTCTGTGCAGGGCTTTGCCATCGGAAACCTGATAAAATCGGCTTTTGTTCCGAATCCGGGCCTTGCGGGCCACGATCGCGGCCGGAACTTTTGGGCTGTTGACCGGTTCAGTCCCTTTGCAAACCAGAGGAGGCCAAGATGCCGAGAGGTGACAAATCCGACTATACCGACAAGCAGAAGCGCAAGGCCGAGCACATCGAGGAGGGCTACGAGGATCGTGGCGTTTCCGAGAAGGAAGCCGAACGGCGTGCCTGGGCGACCGTCAACAAGGAAAGCGGCGGCGGCAACAAATCCGGTTCCGGCCGCGGCAAGAAGGATACGCATGAATCCTCCGAAAAGGGCGGCCGCATCGGCGGCGCGGCATCCGCCGCACGCTCGAAGGAGGACCGGTCCGCTTCGGCAAAGAAGGCCGCTGCGACGCGCAAGCGCAACGAACACCACAGCCACCATTAACAACTGATGCGGCAAGCGGGGGCTTTCCGCCAGCCGTATAGGGAGTTTGACCCATGGCCAAATCGAAGAAGAAATGGTCGCAGGACGTCACCGAACACAGCGATGCGATGGACCTGAAGGAAGGCGTGTTCAAATCGGACGATCCGAAGAAGATTGCCCGCTCCGTCAAGCACTCCGCCGAGGAGAGCGATCGCCGCAAGTCGAGCCCTTATCGCGCCGCCATGTCGATGCTGACCTTCTACATCAACCGCGCCGGCGATCAACTGACGAAAAAGCGGCGTGGAACCCTTGAAAAGGCCAAGGACGAACTGCGAAAAGACTTCGCTCGTCAACCGAAGGATTGAGCAGCCATGGCATACGAGCTTTATTATTGGGACGGCATCCAAGGCCGCGGCGAATTCGTGCGGTTGGCGCTGGAAGAAGCCGGCGCCGACTATATCAACATCACCCGCCAGTCGGAGCGCGGGACCGGTGCCATGATCGACATCATGGAGAGCGAAAGCGAAGCGCACATACCCTTCGCGCCGCCCTTCCTGAAGGACGGCGACCTCGTTATCCCGCATGTCGCCAACATATTATTTTATCTCGGTCCGAAGCTCGGCCTAGCGCCCAAGGATGAAGGCCTTCGCCACGTCGTCAATGGCCTGCAGCTGACCGTCACCGATTTCGTCGCCGAAGCGCACGATACGCATCACCCGATCGACATGTCGCTCTATTACGAGGACCAGAAGCCAGAGGCAAAAGCCCGCTCGGCCGCTTTCATCCGCGACCGCATTCCAAAATTCCTCGGTTATTTCGAGCGGGTGCTGCGGCAGAACCCGAAAGGCGCCAACCATATGGTCGGTGATGCCCTCACCTATGTCGACCTCTCGCTCTTCCAGGTGATCGAGGGCCTGAATTACGCCTTTCCGAAAGCCATGACGAAGCGCAAGGCGGAATATCCCGGCCTCTTGGCTCTGCATGATGCGGTGGCGAAGCGACCGAAGATCGCCCGCTATCTCGCCTCCCCCCGCCGCCTCGCCTTCAACGAGGAAGGGATTTTCAGGCATTATCCTGAGCTCGACGGTGTGGGCTGAGTTAAGAGCAATTCCCGGCAAAGCGCGAAGCGGTTTTGCCGGGAATTGCGTAAAAGCAAAGGGATAGAGCCGTTCATTCGAGCGGCACCGCCGCATCGAAGAAATTTCCCCACGGGTCTTTCGGCTGGGTCTCCAATCGCCGCGGCATGTTTCCGAGCGTGAAAGCGGCGGGGCCACTCACAGCGCTCAATTCCGGCCAATCCAGCGGCATCGAAACCGGCGCGCCCGATCGTGCCCGCGTCGAATAGGCCGCGACCGCCGTATTGCCGCGGCCGTTGCGCAGATAATCGATGTAGATATGTCCACTGCGCTTTGCCTTCGTCGCCGTTGCCAGATATTTCTCCGGCGCGTCGGCCGACATGCTTTCGGCCAGCGAATGGGCGAAATCCTTCACCTCCGCCCAGCCGGCCTTCGGCGCGAGCGGCGTGACCACATGCAGCCCCTTGCCGCCCGACGTCTTGACGAAGGCGGCCAGCCCACGTGCCTCCAGCCGCGCCTTCAACTCAAGCGCTGCTGAAATCACAGCGCTCCAGGCCACGTCCTCGCCGGGATCGAGGTCCATGGTGATCATGTCCGGTTTTTCCCAATCGTCGGTCGTAACGCCCCAGGGATGAATTTCGAGCACGGCTGACTGCACCAGCGCCACGAGACCATTGAAATCGGCGATGCGCAGCAGCTTTTCGCCGTCCGCATCCTGCGGGTCGGCGATCTCCTCGATATGTGGGTTCATGCCCTTCCAGGCATGTTTCTGGAAAAACCGCTGGTGGCTTTTGATCCCGTCCGGCAGGCGCAGCAATGCTAAGGGCCGATTGACGACATAAGGCGCCATGAACGGCCAGACCGCGGCGTAGTAATCCGCCAGCGCCTGTTTGGTCACGCCCTCGTCCGGCCAGTAGAGCCGGTCGGGATGGGTCAGCGATACATCAGATGCCGGCGGATGTCTGGGGCTCATTCTTCGATCTCGCTTGTGAGGAAATCAAGTAGCCTGTTTTCCTCGGCCCGCAAGCCCCGTAGCGGCTCGTTACCAGTCTCGACCAGCGGATGATCGTTGCCGGAGAGCGCGATGATCGCGGGATGAATATAGCTCGAGCGCGAGATCGCCGGTGTGTTGTGCAGCGCCTCGGCCGCGGCCTCCGCCATCTGCTTCACCGTCGGCCGGCCGCCGCTGAGGATCATCTCGCGCGCCACACCGAAGGCCGACAGCGATCCGGCCCAGGTGCGGAAGGTCTTCGCCGAAATCGGAATCCCCGATATCTCGGCCAGATAGGCGTTCAACCGGCCGGAATCGATTGGTTTCAGTGCCCCGCTTTCATCCTTCCAAACGAAGAGTTGGCGGCCGGGCAGGTCGGCTATCTCCTCCAGGATCTTCTGCAGCCTGGGGTGCTTGAGGCTGCGCTGGACACGCTTGCCGCCCTTGGCGCGGAATTTCAGCTCGATCTGCCCGTCGACGATCTTCAGGTGGCGCTTCAGCAGCGTCGTCGCGCCATAGGTGCCGTTCTCCCTGACATAGGCCTGGTTGCCGACGCGTAGGTGCGCCTCGTCGAGCAGCGTCGTCAGGGCCGCGAGCACGCCGTTCACATCCTCCGCGCCGGTGTCGAGGTGGCGCAGCACGGTGCGGCGTATCTTGGGCAGCGCCTGGCCGAACTCGATCAGCTGATGGAATTTCCCCGCGCTTCGGAAGGATTGCCAATCCTTGTGGTAACGGTATTGCTTGCGCCCGCGCGCGTCGAAGCCTGTCGCCTGCAGATGGCCGTTGTCGTAGAGGCAGATCCAGACATTCTCATAGGCCGGCGGCAAACCGAGCGCGCCGATGCGCGCTCGCTGCAATTCGTCGGCAAGGGTCGTGCCATCGGGCATGACATAGCTGAAACCCTTGCCCTTCCTTCTTCTGCGGATGCCTGGTTCGGTATCGCTGACATAGACGAGACCAAGGTCGGTGATGGCTTCGGCATTCATGTTCTCTGCGACCCGCTACTTGCTCCTGCGGCCGAACTGGAACCAGCGGCGACGCTCGGCTTTTGTCGCGCCTTTCGGCGGCTCGGTTTGTCCCTTCGGCGCGAAGACCGCCACGCTCTGGGCATAGACGATGACCGGATTCTCCGGCTCGCGCACCTCGAAGGAATCCGTCTCCGAGCCCGTGTCGACAACCCTCGACCACTGTTTCAGCCCATTCACCACGGGCAGATGAACCTCGCAATCGCCACCGGCGTTGAAGACAAGGAAGAGGTCGTCCATCTCCTCGGTCTCCGGTGCATGCACGCTCCTCGAGACGTAGACGCCGAGTACCTGCAAACCGTCGTCGTTCCAGGCCCCATCGTCCATGAAACCGCCGTCCGGTTTGTACCAGGCGATCTCGATGCGCCCGTCCTCGGCTGTCTCTCCGGTCAGGAACCGCTCCTGCCGCAAGACCGGATGGGCCTTTCGGAAGGCGACGGCCTGCCGGCAGAAATCGAGAAAGGGGTCGTCGAGCCCCGACCAATCCGTCCAGCCGATCTCGTTGTCCTGGCAATAAGCGTTGTTGTTGCCGCCCTGGCTGTTGCCCACCTCATCGCCTGCAAGGATCATCGGAACGCCCTGGGAGAGCATCAGCGTCGCCATCATGTTGCGGCGCCGCCGCGCCCGAAGGCTGTTGATGTCCTCGTTATCCGTCACGCCTTCGGCACCCATGTTGTCCGAATGGTTGTCCGAATGTCCGTCCCGGTTATCCTCGCCGTTCGCGTCATTGTGCTTGTCGTCGAAGGAAACCGTGTCCATCAGCGTGAAGCCGTCATGGGCCGACAGCAGATTGATCGATGAGGTCGCGCCGCGATCCGAGTGGTTGAACTGTACCGCCGAGCCGGTGATGCGTTGCGAGATCTCCGAGACCATGCCGCCATCGCCCTTCCAAAAGCGACGCACGTCGTCACGAAACTTGTCGTTCCACTCACGGAAGGGATGCGGAAAGCCGCCAACCTGATAGCCGCCATCGCCCACGTCCCAGGGCTCGGCGATCAGCTTGACACCGGCAAGGATCGGATCCTGGCGGATGGCGCCGAAGAACAGGCCCTGCCGGTCGAATTCCATATCCTGGCGGCCGAGCGTGCTGGCAAGGTCGAAACGAAAGCCGTCGATATGCATGACGCCGACCCAATAGCGCAGGCTGTCGAGCACCATGCGCATCACCATGGGATTGGCGGCATTCAGCGTATTGCCGGTGCCCGTCGTATCGTAGGTGTGGCGCGGATCGTCGGGGGAGAGAATGTAATAGCTGGCATTGTCGAGCCCGCGGAAGGACAGCGTCGGTCCTTTCTCGCTGCCCTCGGCTGTATGATTGTAGACCACATCCATGATGACTTCGATGCCGGCGGCATGGAACTTCTTCACCATGGTCTTGATTTCGGTGATCTTGTCGCCGGACATGTAACGAGATTGCGGCGCGAAGAAGCCGAGTGTCTGATAGCCCCAATAATTGCGTAGGTTGTTTTCCAGGAGATAACGATCGTCGAGAAAATACTGGATCGGCAGCAGCTCGATCGCCGAGATGCCGAGCTTGACGAGATGGTCGATGATCGGATCGCTGCACATGCCAAGAAATGTACCGCGCAGCCGGTCGGGCACTTTCGGATGCGTCATCGTCAGTCCGCGCACATGCGCCTCATAGATGATGGTGTCGGGCCAGGGACGGCGGATCGCCTCTTCACCCGCCCAATCGAAGTCCGGATCCTGCACCACGCCCTTGACCGTGAAGGGCGCGCTGTCACGTTCGTCGAAGGAAAGGTCGTCCTCACCGATCTGGTAGCCGAACAGCGCGTCGTCCCATTTAAGCTCGCCCGTCACCTGTTTGGCATAGGGGTCGAGCAGGAGCTTGTTCGGATTGAAGCGATGGCCGGCTTGCGGGTCATAGGGGCCGTGGGCGCGATAACCGTAGACGGTGCCCGGCCCGACGCCGGCAATATAGCCCGACCAGATGTCGCCTTCGCGCTTCGGCAACGGCAGCCGGGCGATCTCGTTCTTTCCGTCCGGCGAGAAGAGGCAGAGCTCCATCTGTTCCGCATGGGCGGAGAATACCGCAAAATGGGTGCCGGAACCCGTATACTCCGCTCCCAGCTCCGGCTTGAGGAAGTCGAGTTCCGAAAATGAAAAGCTCATGGTGCCCCGCTTGCTGAAAAGACCAAGCGGGAAACGTCACGGCGGTTCGAAAGTTCCCTTTTTAAACGGGAAGCGAGGGATCTTGCTCGCCGATCGAAGCGTTCACGGCATCAGCTGGCCGCCATTGACCTCGATGATCTGGCCGGTGATGTAACCCGACAACGTCGGCGAGGCGAGGAAGAGATAGGCGCCGACGCAATCTTCCGACGTGCCGACAAAACCCATCGGGATCGACTTGCGCTGAAGCTCCATCTGCTCGTCATTGGTATAACGCTCATGGAAAGGTGTCGCGATAACACCCGGCGCCACCGCGTTGACGCGGATCCGGTCGGCGACGAATTCCTTGGCGTGACCACGCGTGATCGTCGAGACGAAGCCCTTGGACGCCGCATACAGGATCGCACCATTGCCGCCGCCGTTGCGCGCGGCGATCGAGGTGGTGTTGATGATGAAGCCACCCTGCTTCTTCAACCAGGGATGCGCCGCACGCGTTGCCGCCAGCACCGAGCGGGCGTTGAGGTCCATGACCGCGGCGTAATGCGCGTCGGTATAGTCCGAGGTCGGCTTGCGCCCCAGCATGCCGCCGGCATTGTTGATGAGCCCGTCGAGATGACCGAAGGTCTTCGCCGTCTCCTCGACGACACGCTCGGTCTCGCCTTCCCTCGACACGTCGCCCTGGATCAGATGCACGGTGCCGCCGGCAGCCCGGATCTCTTCTGCAAGCTTCTCCGCCGGTTCACGGCTGGCATTGTAATGCACTCCGACCTTGGCCCCCTGCGCGGCAAAGGCGCGGGCAAGCGCCGCGCCGATCCCGGTCGAGGCGCCGGTGATCAGCACGGCCTTGCCGGACAGGTCCGGCAGCTTGATGGATGCGAGCGATTGCGCGAGTTCGACCATGGCGACGATTGCCTCCCGAAAAACCAAGGACATAGGTGATGAAACGAATAGGAGAAGTCTTATCAGGGGAAATAGACGAAGGGCAATGCACGAAAGCGGGAGACTGGCATGGTGCCTAGTCCCGACCAGCAGGATTGAGTTCCCGAGAGAGATCGACAAGTGTCGCGCCCCGGCCTGGCAATGTTTCCTTGCTGCTTTCGATATATGGGCCGTAAGCATCAAGGAAAGACTGCACGGTATCATTGAAGAAGACTGCAGTTGTTTCCTTGGAGCAGAGCGACGCGCTCACGCAGAGACCAAGCCGGTTGAAGAAATAGACGACCTCCCTGACCTGCTCCTGGCGCGCAGGCTCCTGCGCAATCCGACGGTTGAAGGACTGCAGCAGGTTGTCCCTGGCGTGTCCGCTCGTCTCAGCCGTCCTCCTGTCGGCGGGCGGGACCGTCTCGATAAACGCCGTGTAGAACTTACGAAGTTCACCATAGGCTTGCCGATAGCCCTGCGTTTCCCAGGTCTCAATGAGAGTGAGCGTATATTTCGTGCGTTCGGTCTCCTGGCTCTCGCGGTACTCGAAGACTGCCCAAAAAATACCCCCCACCGCGCCGACGAAGGTGACAACGGTGACAATGCTGCTCAAAAGCGACCAGCCGTTATCCGAAACGTAGAAGAAAGAAAGCCCGACCCGCCGCTTGGATGATGGCTGGCTCATGGCTTGCAATTCTCGACCAGATCGAACCGCACCGACGGATCGATCGTGCCTTCGTGCCCATCCAGCAACCGCTTCAGGCAAACAAGGCTTGCCTCGTCGAAGATGTAGACCGAGCGTAGCTCGCGCTGGTTCCGTGCGGTGGATTCACTGCCGGGCGGTAATAGCCCGGGCATCCGATCAAGACCGCGGCGTTCGCGTCCGTCGTCCCCGGCGCAGGCGGAGAGGTCGACCTCCGCATTGCTCGTTTCCGCGCTCCGGGCGGTTGAAAGAAACTTTTCATAGTCCTGACGGAAGCATTTTGCCCTTACTCCATCCAGCTCGACGACCTCGTCGCAGATGAGGCACGCGGCACCGGCGGCGGCAGGTGCGAGAAGCAGCATGGCAACGGTTAGGGCCGCAACCGCTTTATACGCGTCGCGAAATCTAAAAGAGGGCATAGTCTCCCACCAGTCGGCTGTTGATGATCCAGGGTGTCTGCTTGCCGTCGCTCGCCGCGAAAACCAGCGTCTTGACGCCTCGATACAGTTCGGAGGCCTCTATGCGACCATTGTGATTGTGGTCATAACGATCGCGTTCCTTTCCAAGGACGGTAACGATCGCGTTGGTGAACAGGCCCCCGACCTCGCGCCGCCCGAGCGACTCCTGTCGCCCCTTCGCGGCGGCGAGAACGGTGAGATTGGATCTAAGGGCGGCGAGGCTGTTGGCGAGATCGTCGTTGGTGGTGAAAGCCCCGGTCCCTGCCGCGCCAGAATGGCAGGCGTCAAGAAGAATGGTGATGCGCGCCTCGGTTCTTTCGAACAGCGCGGCCAGCCGGTCGAAAGGCAAGGCTGTGTTTTCGAGATCCGTTGGATCGGTGGCCGACGTCGCGAAATAGAAACGTCCAATTCGATCCTGCATGCCATGGCCGGCCAGGAACAGGACCGCGTGGTCCCCGCGCGCCAGCCCGTCCAGCAGTCGCGCCGTCGCCTCCAGTATGGCCTCGGGTGTGGCACGCCTGTCCTTCGGCCCTGCCTCGCCGCGGAACGGTGGCTCCTTGCCAAGCGGCTCGGTCAGCGTTTCGAGCACCGTGCCTGCATCGCGCAGAGGGTAATTGAGCGAACGGAGGCGCTCATCCTCGTAAGTGTTCACGCCGATGACGAGCGCGCGGGTGACCGCACGGCGCGCAAGAGGCTCGCCGAGATCAGCCGATACCGGGAGGCTCGCCAGGCCCGCAGAATTGAATCCGATGACCGACACCCAACGCGCGTCCTTGAGCCTCTCGATCGACACTGCATTTCCGATGGTGGCAGCATCAACCGTTCCGGTCAGCACACCGTCCTGAAAAACGGACATATGCACCGTCTCGGCCGGGTCGAAGCGCAATATGGCTCGTACACGACTGCCGTTTTCCTCGAGCGCGATCTCGCCTGTCAACGACGGCGGTACGCCCACCTCGGCGACGGCCTGCGGCGTCTGCCCTCGATCAAGAACGGCGCGCGCCAGATCTGGGACCAGGCGCGCTGTGCCAAACCGGTCGAGACTATACTGTCCAACCCTACCGGGAAACTTCAGATCGATGAGGGCGGCGGCCTCGGCTGTCGCGTCGTAAAAGTAGTCCTTGGTCCAGACCGCGATCTCGTCGTCGGCAATGCGCCCGGACAGGAGCGACTGCCTATCGTCCAGAATGGCGTGAATGTAGAAGTTGCCGTCAGAATTAAGTTGCACCGCATGGCGACGGTCTTTCGTCAACCAGGCGTTGACGAGGAGGTCGCCATTCGGAAGATTCTCGCCGATCCAGAGGAACTTCTGTGTTGCGCGGTCACGCACGGTAATGACGCCGTTGCCGGGCGCATAGGTCAGCAGCAGATCGTCATTGGCTTTGATACGAAAAGCGTGTTGGTACCACAGACGATGGGCATTGTTTTCGAAGAAAAATGCGCCTTCCGCCTGAAGTGCCGCACTCGCCGCCGGCGCGGGGCGCGCGATATCCATGACGTAAAGGGCAGCATAGGGCCTGAGGCTTCCGAACGTCGCGCCCGCGACACACTCCGCACGCGCCACCCATACCGCGCCGCGAGACGTGCGGACCGTCGAGACCTCGACAACATCGCGAGGCGCGGACAGCGAGCCCGTGCCCCCCGAGCTTGAGGATTCTCCGAGCAGAAGATGTTCACAGTCGGAGATGGGACCCTCCTCCCCGACGGGCAGAGCCCAGTCGAATCGCCAGCCCGCACGCTCCGCCTCGCGGCGGAAGCGCCCCATCGCCTCTGCGGATCGTTTCAGCCGCTGATCACGATCAAGCGCGTGGAGGGCGTTTTTCTCACCCGCGGCGTAGGACGCGACGAGGCGTTCACCGTCGACCATTGGATCGAGCGCGACGCCGAGGCGCAAGAGTTGTTCGGGCAAGGCGGCGGCGAGAGGCGTTTCGTTGCCGGCTCTGGTGGAGCCTTGGTCGCTCGATGCCACGGCCGTATCGATCATGACTGCCTGAAGCTCGATTTTGCCCAGTGTGCGCGACAGGCTCTCCGAAAAATCGCGGGGGCGGCGGCTGTCGGCGTCCGCGACCTCCCAGTCTTCCCAGGTACTGGTCGTCCTGAAGCCGCCGGCAACATCGAATTCGCGAGCGACGCTGACGGGCGACACCATGCCAAGCGACCAGAACATGTGAAGATGAAGGGGAATCGTCTCGCCCCCTGCGAACTGTAAGCGCCGGAAGAATTCGCGATCGAGGCGTAATCCGGGTTCTGGAGCGCACCAATGCGGTAGCCGGCGCCACCCCAGATGGCGTAGGCGGCATTCTCCAGATCGATCGCCACGCGCGTTTGACCGCGTTCCGCGGTGCAGCAAGACGGCCCGGTAATCTGTTCCCGTATGCGCAAATGATCGCCGAAGGTGGAGGCAAAATTCACCTCCGCCCAAGGCGCGAGTGTGGTGAAGACGACACTGTCGCCGAGCGCCCAGCGAAGGTCGCCGGCATCCGCCGTCGCGGCCGTATGCCCATCGACCATGTCGACGATGTCGAGCCGGCCATTATGCTCGACGCCGATGAAGCGGTGGGTTGGCGAGATCTGCAGGTGTGTGCCTGCCCGCTCGACGATTTCCGTCCCGCTTGCCGCATCCAGCAGAAGAAAGCGGGTATCGTTGAGGAGGATGCGGCGGGAGAATTTAGGGATATCGATGCTATGTGTGAACGCCGCGCGGCCCTCGGCGGTGTTGAGGACGATCTCGGCGGGCGCCGGTGCGATGTCGAGCCGCTCTGACTCTTCCTTCAGAACGATCTCCTCCTCGCAGGCGCGCAGATAGCCCACCAATGAGACGGATAGGTTCAAAGGCCCGGCTTGCAGCGGAATGGTTGAAACTGAACCACTCGCTGCGGCGCCACGCGTCGCCAGGGCGACCATGGCGCGTGTCTTGCCCAGACCGGTTTTTATCGCGAACGGATTGGGCGCGGCAGGACCCAACGCCACATGCCCCTTGCCTTTAAAACGGACGGGCTGTTCTGCTTTGACCATGAACCAAACCGGTATGCGATCTTCGAGCGTGTTGCCCGACCACTCGATCGCAAAGCTGTTTCCGGCGCGGAGCGGTCCCTCATGCGGCAGTGTCCATTGGAATTTTTCGGCCAGGCGCCGGAGCGTCTCCTTCTCCTCGTCGCATGACCCGCCGAGCCTGCGAGCAGCTTGTTTCACGCGGGCCTGAAAGCCTTCCAGCGGCTCGCCCTCGTGCCACCCCACCGCTCCATCCACGATCGGTCCCGCACCGCGGGTGGGTGGAGGTGCTAAACCCGCTTTCCGGCCATCGAAAACGCCGCTCCTTGCGGCTGCATAGGGTTTGGGCGAGCCCTTTGCGGACTTCAGGAAACATGCCCCGCCGCTCGGGTTGAACGTATAGGCCCGGCACATGTCGGTTTCCGAGCAGATCGCGATACATTCGCCTTCCGTCAGGCCACGCAGAAGCGGATCGGCCAGCCCATGTCGAATATCATTGCCGGCAAGATCCGTATTCGGCTGCGAGCTCCAGGTTCCTTCGGACACCGTGGCCTCGGCCAGTTCGTCGGCGAGACGGGAGAACTGGCCAGGGAAGGGATCCTCGCCGCTACGGAGCCTGGCGAGGAGGGTAGCACATGCCTTTCCAACCCGGTCGTACTCGGGGCCGAATTGCGCGAGACCGAAGGACATTGACCATGTCCCCAACTTGAGGTTCAGCGACCGCCCGGAGGAAAGGCGGGCGATGAGCGCTGCATCGCGACCGGCATCGAGGACCGGTCTCTTGCGGATGCCATCGAGAGGAAGCATTGCCTCAGGGCCCCGATCCACCGTCAGTCCTGCGCTCGAGACCGACGGCGTCGCGTAGCCTGCCACCTCTTCGAAATCAAGGACCACACCGGCTTCGGCATCGCAGGCAAGACGAAGGCAGACTTTGCTGTAGCCGGTGGAGGCGCAGACTTTGCTGCCGATCCCCGTGTCGTCCGGCTGCCACGGTGGTAAGGCCGCATCGCCGACAACCGGACCTGTCCTATGGGAAAGCTCCTCCTCCATGTTGACGGCATGTGCCTCCCGGATCGATGCCGGCGCCTCCCAGCTCCGATCCGACGCCCAGGCCGCCATCGCGGCCATGGTCGCTTGGTCTGCCTGCCCATTCACCGGCCCCGAATAGTAGCCGAGCCGTGAGAGGGCCGTTTGAACGCGACGAACAGTCCCATCTTCTGGACCAGAGCTTGGACGATCCTGTTCCGCAACCTGTCCCTGCACGCGTTCAGCTTCCAGGGAATTGAGATGCGCGACACGGAGGGTTGTTGGAGCCTCCCATCCCCGGTCGCGTGCCCACGCTACCACCGAACTCCACGTCTCGGCCCCGGCATCTCCGTCGATCGGACCATGATAGTAACCGAGTGCTTCCAGGGCACGCTGCAGGCGTTGCACTTGCGATCTTGTCAGCTGTGACCGGAGAGTCGGTATCGGTTTAGACGGTCGGCTGCCAGCATCTGGCGGCGCGGAATCACGCGTGACGCCGTCGGTCAAGCTCCTGATGATGTCGAGTGGAGACTGCGCCAGAGCCGGCTGCGACAGCAACATGATACATGCCAGAGCAATCCCTATTACCCTCATTGCTGCAGCATGGCCCCCAGCCAAAAGTTAATAAAGAGTATACTGCCGAAGAACTGAGGGTTCCTCAAGTGAATATTTAAGGACTGGTGCGTCTTACCCGTTACCACCCTAGCAGAGCGCGTCGCCGCAGCGTCCACTACTACACCAATACGAGATCGGTTTTCGCCGGCATCAAGTTATTCCTTGCCTTGCAACGCTTTGTTCTTTCAACATCCAGAATGGCACACAAACCAGCGGATGCGAATGATTGCGGTTCGGCTGGTCCTCGTCCATTTGTTACGGCGGAGGCAAACGTGCCGCCTGCGGCGTTCGCGATTTTGCGGCAAATGCGACGATGCGAAACCTTTGAGTGGGCGTCGTCACCAACGTCCACTCTCGATACCGCCCGCAAGGATTGGTATGGCGCCTGTTACGGCGCCATACCAAAGGCCGGCTGCGGCTTTTGGCGGGCGAGAGGCGGGAATGCCAGCGCTATCGCCGCGGCCGCCAGCCCGACCATTGCCGAGCCGATGAACAGCCAGGAATAGTTGGCGAAGGTGTCGAATATCCAGCCGCCAATCAGAGGGCCGAACGCCATGCCGAGGCTGGAGAGCATCGTTGCCGCCCCGAAGACGGTGCCGATGATGCGCGGCCCGAAATATTCCCGCGCCAGCACGGCATAGAGCGGCATGACACCGCCATAGGCGCTGCCGAAGACGATGGCGAGCGCGTAGAATTCGCCGAGTTGGCTGACCAAGAGATAGGTCGCCAGTGCTGCCGCCTGCACCAGCAGGCCGGCGACCAGCACCGGCTTCACCCCGATCCTGTCGGCAAGGCTGCCATAGAGCAGCCGGCCGCCCAATCCCGCCAGGCCTTCGACGCTGTAGATGCTGACGGCCGCCATCGGTGCGACGCCGCAGATCGTCGCATAGTTCACCATGTGGAAGATCGGCCCGGAATGCGCCGCACAGCAGGCGAAGAAGGTCAGGCCAAGCACGATGAATTGCGGCGATCGAAAGACTTTCGACAGCTGCGGCCGGGCGCCGTCGGCCGCGAACGTGGTTCCGGTGTCAGGGGTCTCAGCCGGCGGGCGCTTGACCAGCAGCGCGGCCGGCACCAGCAGCACCCAGGCGGCAACGCCGATGATCAGCATGGCCGGCCGCCATTCATAGGCCGAGATCAGCCAACGCGCGAAGGGTGAGATGGTCATCGGCGCGACGCCCATGCCGGCGGAGACCAGCGACACCGCAAGGCCGCGGTTTTCGTCGAACCAGGCGGTCGTCGCCGCGATCATCGGCGCGAAAAATGTGCTTGCCGCCAGCCCGACGAGGATGCCGTAGGTCAGCTGGAACTGCAGCAGGGTCTCGGCCCGGCTCGCCAGGACCAGCGCCAGGCCGAGCAGCACGGAGCCGATCATCACGACGATGCGCGGGCCGAAGCGGTCGCTTGCCGCCCCCCAGAAGAAGCCGCCGAAACCCATGACGATGAAGTTCAGCGTCATCGCGCTCGCTATGCCGACATGCGACCAGCCGGTCGCCGTTGCGATCGGCTCCTGGAAAATCGCCAGAGAGAACATCGCGCCGAGCGCAACGCATGTCATCAATGCGCCCGCAGCGACGATGACCCAACGATAGGAAACACCCATGGCTTCATAACCTCCATGCCGACAGAGTGATCGCGACGCATGCGGCAAGCCTACCGCATTTCGCGCCCGCGATCTCAAGACGTTTGGGCCGCGGCGGATTCGACAGCGCACTCACATCTTTTTTTAATGTCGAGCCGGCAATGGCACTATCGGGGCTCTGTTGATCATGCAGGGTTCGCCGCTGGTGATGGCCGCCTCCAGCGGCTTTGCGAAATTATTCGATGGGTTCGGGATCAGACCGGTGATGTTCGAGGACCACGGTCGGGTACAAGAATCGGGCGCGATCTATTTTCCGCGTGCGCTCGAGAAATCTCCGGTCCGCGATTTCCTGCGTTTGGTGCGTGGTTCGATGCCGTTGCTGGAGTTGCCTGAATTCTCGCTCACTGAAAGTGCGTGATTGTTTTCATCGGCCGTGCAGATCGCCCGGTCGCGCTGGGTGCCTCCATCGTCGTTGCACGCGGATGCTCGTCCTTGTCGACGACAACGGGAGCGCCCTTGCGCCGCGGGATGGTCACCGACGTGATCTCCTTCGCCAGCCGTCCGCTCGCCTGCGCGACAGCGGCCTTCGCCTGGCTTCGCACGGCGAAGGCATACTGATCCTCGCGGCTGACTGATAGTCCTCGGCGACGTTCTCGCCGGTCTCCGGCATCGAATCGACGCCTGCGAGAATATTTTCTTGGCGCGATGACGGCAGACTGTTCCGCTGCCGACACGCTCGAGCGGCCTAACTCGTCATCGAGGGCAGCAACGGCTGACTGCACATATCGGCGCTGGTCGGCCACGAACGGCTCTTGGGTGTGTGAAAACGACATTCTACTTACTCTCAGCCGGGTGGGCTTAACAAGCAGCGGTTCATGTCAAAACGAGGCTGACGCATCAGAATGTTGATTTCAGACATCAATAAGCACATCATAGGAGTCAATTATCAGAGTTTGCGCAAGATAAGCGATGTTTCAATCGTGATCACCGCCGCTCAGATACGGGCCGCCCGGGCCCTTCTCGGTATCGACCAGCGCCAACTGGCCGAATTGGCGGGAATTTCTGTCCCGACAATTCAGCGCATGGAGGCGAGCGCCGATGTCGTGCGCGGCAATGTCGACTCGCTGATGCGTTTACTGGCCGCGTTGGAAAGCGCCGGTGTCGAGGTGATCAACGAGGGAACCGTCAGCACGGATGGTGGGCGAGGGGTCAGGCTCAGGGCGAAACTCAAGCCATCAAAGAGCGGAGCGACGGAGCCATCAGGGCCCTTTCCTGCAGCGAGGGATGATCCGTGACATCGGTTTCTATCCTGTTGTCATGTGTGGCCGCGCAGCTTGGGATGGCTGTGCTCGCCGTGCCGATCGCCCGTTCGGCCCCGTCCACGCCTATCATCTACGGTGCAAGCCTGGTTTTCTCCGTCATCGCTTTCGTTATTGCGTTCGCCTATCTGGCCACGGCTCTCCCTGCCGCCGAAGCGTCGGCGCTTGTCCTTCCTCTCGGCCTGCCATGGCTCGGAAGCCACTTCCGGATCGATGCGCTTGCGGCCTTGTTCCTTGTGATCGTCAACCTCGGCGGCGCGCTCTCCGGCCTCTACGGTCTCGGCTACGGCCGTCACGAACACGCGCCGCATCGGGTGCTGCCGTTCTTTCCGGCTTTTCTCGCCGGCATGAACCTTGTGATCATGGCCGATGATGCCTTCACCTTCCTCATTTCCTGGGAGTTCATGTCGCTCGCGTCCTGGGCGATGGTGATGGCCCATCATCGCGACGCCGGCAACCGCAAGGCCGGCTATCTCTATATCGTCATGGCGAGCTTCGGCACGCTCGCGCTCCTGCTTGCCTTCGGGCTGCTTGCCGGGGCTGACGGAAACTATGGTTTTGCCGCCATGCGGATGTCCGAACATGCGCCGTTCACGGCTGGTCTCGTGCTCATCCTGCTGCTGCTCGGCGCCGGTTCCAAGGCCGGCCTCGTGCCGTTGCATGTCTGGCTGCCGCTGGCACATCCGGCTGCGCCGAGCCATGTTTCGGCACTGATGAGCGGCGTCATGACCAAGGTCGCCGTCTATGCGTTCATCCGCGTGATTTTCGACCTGATCGGCGCGCCGACATGGTGGTCGGGCGTCATCGTCCTTGTGCTCGGCGGTGGCACGGCTGTGCTGGGTATCCTGCATGCGATGATGGAGAGGGATCTCAAACGTCTGCTTGCCTATAGTACGATCGAGAATATCGGCGTGATATTCGTAGGCCTCGGCCTGGCGCTCGCCTTCAAGGCGAACGGCATGGATCTGGCGGCCGCACTGGCGCTGACGGCCGCGCTGTTTCACGCTCTCAATCATTCCTTCTTCAAGAGCCTGCTCTTCTTCGGCGCCGGCGCGGTACTGACGGCAACGGGCGAGCGGGACATGGACAAGCTGGGTGGCCTCATCCACCGCATGCCGGTCACCAGCTTCCTTTTCCTCATCGGCTGCGTCGCGATCTCCGCCCTGCCGCCGTTCAACGGCTTCGTTTCCGAATGGCTGGCATTCCAGGCGATCCTGCAAAGCCCTGCCTTGCCGCAATGGGGCCTGAAGATCCTGGTGCCGGCGGTGGGCGGGCTACTCGCCTTGTCGGCGGCGCTGGCTGCCGCCTGTTTCGTCAAGGCATTCGGCGTCATCTTCCTCGGCCGTCCCCGAACCGTCGTCGCCGAACAGGCGCTGGAAGTCGACCGCTTCTCGCATGCGGCAATGTCCGTATTGGCAGCGCTCTGCCTTTTCGCCGGCATCCTGCCGGGGATCGTCATCGACGGCCTTGCGCCGGTGACGCTGTCGCTGATCGGTGACCGGATGCCGGTGCAGACGGATATTCCGTGGCTGTCGATCGTGCCGGTCGCCGAAAGCCGCAGTTCCTACAACGGCCTGCTGGTCTTCCTGTTCACCCTCTTCTCGGCGTCGCTGACGGCCTATCTCATCCACCGCTTCGCTTCGCGGCGGCTCCGCCGGGCGCCCGCCTGGGATTGCGGCTTCCCCGAGGTCGATCCGATGACGCAATATGGCGGCGGCAGCTTCGCCCAGCCCGTCCGGCGCGTTTTCGGCACGCTGATCTTCCGGGCGCGCGAGCGGGTCGACATGCCGGCGCCCGGCGATCTCCGTCCGGCGCATTTTGCCGTCGAGACACATGATCTGATCTGGGAAGGGCTTTACCTGCCGATCGCAGGCGCCGTCGGATTTGTGGCCGAAAAGCTCAACCACCTGCAGTTTCTCACGATCCGGCGTTATCTGAGCCTGGTCTTCCTCGCGCTCGTCTTCCTGCTTCTGGTGCTGGCGCTATGGTCCTGATCACAGCTCTTCTCGTCCAGGCATTCCAGATGGCGCTCGTCGTGCTGCTTGCGCCGCTGCTGACAGGCTTCATACGCCTCATCAAGGCGCGCTTGCTGCGTCGGCGGGGGCCTTCCGTGATCCAGCCATACCGTGACCTGCTGAGGCTTCTGCGCAAGGAGGTGGTGCTCGCCGAAAATGCCTCCTGGCTGTTCAGGGTGACGCCCTATCTGATCTTCGCCGTCACGTGGGTCGCAGCCGCCATCATCCCCACCTTCGCTACCGGCCTCATCTTCAGCTGGACCGCGGATCTGATCGCCATCGTCGCGCTGCTCGGCAGCGCCCGCTTCTTCTTGACACTCGCCGGCATGGATGTCGGCACCAGCTTCGGCGGCATCGGATCGAGCCGCGAGGTTATGATCGCGACGCTCGCCGAGCCTTCGATGCTGCTCATCATCTTCACCCTCGCCCTCATCGCCGGTTCGACCCAGCTTTCGTCCATCGCCGCCTTCATGACCTCATCGCAGGTGGGCCTGCGTGTTTCCCTGGCGATCGCCCTGATTGCCTTGGTCATGGTCGCGATCGCCGAAAATGCCCGTATTCCGGTCGATAACCCTGCGACCCATCTGGAGCTCACCATGGTGCATGAAGCCATGGTGCTCGAATATTCCGGGCGCCATCTCGCGATGATCGAGCTCGCGGCATCGCTCAAGCTGTTGCTCTACATCTCGCTGATCGCCTGCATTTTTGGGCCGTGGAAGCTGGCCGTCCTAGGCGCCGGCCCAGCCGTCTATCTGGCCGGCCTGCTCGCCTACCTCGCCAAGCTTGCGGCCGGCGGAGCGCTGCTTGCGCTGTTTGAAACCGCAACGGCCAAGATGCGGGTGTTCCGCGTGCCGGAATTCCTTGGCGCGGCACTCATGCTCGCGCTGCTCGCCACCCTTCTGCGGTTCGTGTCGAGGAGTCTTTGATGGACGGACCGGTCTTCGACATCGCCCATATGTTCGCCGGCGGTCTGGTGCTGGTCAGCATGATGATGCTCTATCAGGACCGTCTTTACGCACTGCTCAACGTCTTCGCCCTGCACTCGTTGATATTGACGCTGTCGGTGGCCTGGCAGGCCTTCATCCAGGATGCGCCGCATCTTTATGTAACGGCAGCAATCGCCCTCGTCTTCAAGGCCATCGTCATTCCCGTCGTGCTCCACCGCATGATCCGCCAGCTCGGCATCCACCGCGAGATCGAGACGGTCGTCGGCATCGGCCCAACCATGCTCGCCGGGATCGGACTGGTCGCCCTGGCGACGGCGGTGATGCTGCGGGTGACGCCGGAGGCGGATCCGCTGGCGCGGGAGGATCTCGCCTTCGCCCTCTCGGTGCTGTTGCTCGGGCTTTTGATCATGGTCACCCGCCGCAATGCCGTCAGCCAGGTCGTCGGCTTCATGTCGCTGGAAAACGGGCTAGTGCTCGCCGCAACCGGCGCCAAGGGCATGCCACTGGTGGTCGAGATCAGTGTCGCCTTCTCGATCCTCATCGCCTTCATCGTCATCGGCGTTTTCCTGTTCCGCATCCGCGAGCGGTTCGACACCGTCGATGTCCGCGCGCTCGATGATTTCAAGGGAAGGAGGCGAAAATGAACGTTTTCTCCCCTGTCCTGGCCCTCGATGCTGTAACGGCCGTCCTCTTGATACCGATTGCGGCGGCGGCCCTTCTGGCGCTGCTGCCCGGCTATCGGATGGCGGCGCGACTGAACGTCCTTGCAAGCCTGCTGACCCTGCTTGCCGCCCTTTGCCTGTTCGTGACCGATCGCCCGGCACCGGGACAATATCTCCTCGTCGACGATCTCAACATCGTCTTCATCGTCCTCAACACCTTCGTCGGCTTCACCACCAGCGTTTTCAGCGCCAGCTACATCGCCCACGAGCTGGAGACCGGGCGGCTGACATCGGCAAATATCCGCTTCTACCACGCCATGTATCAGATCATGATGTTCGGTATGAATCTCGCATTCGTGTCGAACAATATCGGCCTGATGTGGGTTGCCGTCGAACTTGCGACGCTGACCACCGTGCTGATGGTCGGCCTCTACCGCACGCATGAAGCGCTCGAAGCCGCCTGGAAATATTTCATTCTGGGAAGCGTCGGCATCGCCTTCGCGCTCTTCGGCACCATTTTGGTCTATCTGGCTGCGCAGCCGGTGGTGGGCGAAGGTTACGACGCCATGGTCTGGACCATCCTGATCGACCATGCCGCCGCCTTCGATCCGGCGCTCCTCAACGTCGCCTTCATCTTTCTGCTGCTCGGCTACGGCACCAAGGTCGGTCTCGCACCGCTGCATGCCTGGCTGCCGGACGCACATGCCGAAGGGCCGACACCGATCTCGGCGGTCCTTTCCGGCCTGCTCCTGAATGTCGCGCTTTATGCCGTGCTGCGCTTCAAGATGCTGCTGTCGGCCAGTCCCGAGGCGCTCGCTCCCGGACCGCTGATGATGACGATGGGCCTCGCCTCGCTGATCTTCGCCGCCTTCATGCTTTACCGTCGCCGCGACATCAAGCGCCTGTTCGCCTATTCCTCGATCGAGCATATGGGCATTATCGTCTTTGCCTTCGGCCTGGGCGGGCCGATCGCCAATTTCGCCGGGCTGCTGCACATGGTCATGCATTCGCTGACCAAATCGGCGATCTTCTTTGCCGTCGGCCATATCGCCCAGGTCAAAGGAACGCAGAGGCTCTCCGCCATCCGCGGCCTGAGCGAAACGCATCCGGGGCTTGGTTGGGGTCTGCTCACCGGTGTCATCGCTATCGCCGGCCTGCCGCCGGCGGGGATATTCATGAGCGAGTTCCTGATCGTCAGCTCGACCTTCGCCAAGCAGCCGCTGCTTGCCATTCCGCTGGTCTTCGGGTTGCTGGTCGCATTCGGCGCCCTACTGCTCAGACTGACGGGGGCCGTCTTCGGCCAGCCGCGCGGCAGCACGGCGCCGGCCCAGGCGTCCTACCTGCCGATGTATGCCCATCTCGCGCTGGTGCTCGTCGCCGGCGTCTATCTGCCGCCGCCGCTGGTCGCCTGGTTCCAGCATATCGCCAACCTTCTTCGATGATGCGGGGAAAAGATGTCGGTGCTGAGCGATCTGATTGAGAAGGGGGTGTCGGTTCAACATCACGCGCCATGGCCGCGCCGCGTCGTCGATCCGGCGGTATGGGCATCGGCGACACTAGAGCTCGCGAAAGGGCGGTTGACCTTGCTCGGCCTTTGGGGAGAGGAGCACGCAGTTCACATGGCCCTCCTCGATGAATCCGCCGGCTCGATCGCGGTCATCAGCCTTGAAGGGCTGGCGGATGGATATCCCTCCGTTGCGCGGCATCATCCACCCGCGCTGCGGCTGGAGCGGGCAATCCGCGACCTTACCGGATTGGAGCCGCAGGATCTGCCGGATATCCGCCCATGGCTCGATCATGGACGCTGGGATCTGCGCCACCCGCTTGGCGAGCGGGCGGCAACCCTGGCAGAGCCCTATCCCTACACCTTCCTGCGTGCGGAGGGTGACGGTCTGCATCAGATCCCGGTCGGCCCGGTGCATGCCGGCATCATCGAGCCCGGGCATTTTCGTTTCACGGCCAACGGCGAAACGGTCGTCCGTCTCGAAGAACGTCTCGGATATGTCCACAAGGGGATCGAGGCGCTGATGGTCGGAGCGGACCTGCTCCGCGGAGCGCAGCTCGCCGGGCGGACGTCCGGCGACAGCACGGTCGCCTATGCCTATGCTTTTGCTCAGGCAGCGGAGGCTGCGGCCGGGCTTGTCGTCCCGCCCCGCGCGGTATGGCTGCGGGCCCTGATGACCGAACTGGAGCGGCTCGCCAACCATCTCGGCGATATTGGCGCCATCTGCAACGATGCCGCGTTTTCGTTGATGCTGGCCCATTGCGGCGTGCTGCGCGAAGGTGTGCTTCGCGCGGCCGAGACTGCCTTCGGCCACCGGTTGATGCGCGACCGCATCCTCCCCGGCGGTGTTGCAGTCAACCTCAGCGAAGATGGACGCGCCAGCCTGAAGACCCTGCTTGATGAAATCCACCGAAAATTGCCGGCCTTGGTGGAACTCTATGACAACACGGCCTCGCTTCAGGACCGAACGGTCGGAACCGGCAGGCTGCGAGGCGAGCTCGCCCGCCAATATGGTGCCGGCGGTTATGTCGGACGCGCCTCCGGGCGCGGTTTCGACGCACGGGATGTCCTGCGTTACCCGCCCTATGATCAGCTTTCATTCGAGGTTCCGGTGCTGAACGAGGGCGATGTCAATGCCCGCGTCTGGATCCGCATTCGCGAAGTCGAGCAGAGCCTATCCCTGCTGGGCCAGATCCTTGACCGGTTGCCGGATGGTCCGATCGTGAGGGATATCCCCTTCATCAATGAGAGCCGGGAGGGCATGGCGCTCGTCGAAGGCTTTCGCGGCGACGTTCTGGTCTGGCTGCGGCTGACTCGGGAGAGTAGGATCGAACGCTGCCATTTGCGCGATCCATCCTGGTTTCAATGGCCACTGCTGGAGGCCGCGATCGAAGGAAATATCGTCGCGGACTTTCCGCTCTGCAACAAGTCGTTCAACTGTTCCTATTCCGGTCACGATCTCTGAAGGCAACCCATCATGCGCAAGCTCCTCTTCGAAAGTCTCATCCGGCCGCCACTGACGGAACTGAGACCGCCGGTTTCCGACGCTGCGATGACAGAGCTCGCCGCCGCCATCGAAAGGAGCGCGCGCCTACGGCTTGGACGCAGCCTGTCGATCCGAGCCGTCGATGCCGGGTCCTGCAACGGCTGCGAGCTGGAAATGCACGCCCTCAGCAATGCTTTCTATGACATCGAGCGCTTCGGGCTTCGTTTCGTCGCCTCGCCGCGGCATGCCGATGTGCTGCTGGTTACAGGCCCGGTGACCAGGAACATGGTGCAGGCACTCGAACGGACCTACATTGCCACGCCCGACCCCAAATGGGTCGTTGCCCTCGGCGACTGTGGTCGCGATGGAGGCTGCTTCGCGGGCAGCTATGCCGTCCTCGGCGGGGTTTCGAAGGTCGTGCCCGTCGATCTGCATATTCCAGGATGTCCTCCTTCACCAATGGATATCCTCAAGGGTCTGCTCGCGCTGCTTGAAGATGTGAACAGGGAGGGCCGCGTTTCGTGACGGGCAGTTTCGATGGTTCGACTTCTACAGGCTGGGATCATTGCAATCACCACGCTGGCCGCGGCAGCGCCAAGGCTACTTGCAACCATTTGGCACCGGATCGTGCCACCAATACCGCCGCGCCGGCGGCATGACATTGCGCTGGGCGGTCAACCGGCGGATCCCGCTATGCGCATGGCAATCGATGCCGTCGAGAAGGTGTTTGTCCGGGATTTCAAGTGGTCTTTTCGCAGGCTGCCGGTTTCGAAGGTCGGCATCGATGCACGGGCCGAGATTCTTGATAGCGGGCGGCCAACCGGAAAGTTCCTGCCTCTTCAAATCAGATCGATACCATCATGGGTGGAAGCCGGTGGCGATTACATCCATCGCGGCGAGCGCAGCCATCTCGATTACTGGGCGAAACACTTGTTGCCTGTCTGTATCGTCATCGCCGATGCCCGCAGCGGGATAATGCGATGGCAGAGAGCCGACAAGGGGAACTGCGCGGAAACGGAGTCGGGGTGGGAGATGGTTGTTCCGGCAGCCAACGTGTTGGATGCTAACGCCAAGTTCTGTTTCGACGAGGCCGTTGCCTCCGATCAGGAGTCGCTGATGCGCTCTGCCTTTGCCCTTGATCGAGAGCTCATGGAGGAAGTTCAGGATCAAACAACTTTTTTCGTGTGGGACGAGTGGGGCGACACGACAGCGATCTTTTCCAACCTGCAGATCTATATCGGCGAAGACGGGAGGGACGAGCCGGATATTCGGATCGACTATCTTCTTCGGGCAGACAATCTGCATGACGTCATGACCAGGCTCTTCCCTTGGGCAACCTACTCTTACGCCGAGCCGATCAAGGAATATTCCGAAGAGGTTGCCGTGCACGTTCTCGAGGTCGAACTTCGACCTGAAGCAGAGGCCTATCTCGAGGCCGAAGACTTTCTGGTGGCGGGCTACCCCGATGAGGAGGAGCCGTGCGCGCCGGAATCCGAGGGTTATGTTACGGCGCAAGAAGAAGAGGCGTTCTGGCGGAGCCGGGGTGTTTCTCGCGGGCATCGCAATCAGGACGAATGACGATACCGTGCAAATCGCGGATTTGGGGTCAAAGAGGCGGCAGGCACAACGCTGTCTACACGACGTGAACCTGCCGCTTTGGGAATCAGCTTTTCGTATGCCACTCTTTTCCTCCGCAGCAGCATTTTTGGAAGTGCGTGATTGTTTTCATCGGCCGTGCAGATCATCCGGTCGCGCAGGGTCCGGGATCAAACAGCTAAAGCGTGCGAAACATCACCAATGCGTCGACGTAACCTTGCGTCGGATGAAGGAAGACGCCAGGAAGCCGGCCGACGATATCGAAGCCGAGAGATTGCCACAGCCCCACCGCACGCTCATTGCTGCTGACGACGAAATTGAACTGCATCGCCCGAAAGCCCCGCAAGCGGGCATGCTCCAGGGAATGCTCATGCATCAGCCGGGCGACGCCACGGCCGCTTGCCGCAGAATCGGTCATGTAGCCGCAATTGCAGACATGCCGGCCGCCGCCTGCCTGATTGGCCTTGATGTAATATGTGCCGAGGATCACGCCATCCTCTTCGGCGACGAAGGTCTCGCGGTCCGGCCCCATCCAATAGGCCAGCGCATCGGCTTCGCTCAGATCGCGATCGAGCGCATAGGTTTGGCCGGCGCGGATCGTCGGACCGATGATCCTCCAGATCGCGCCTTGATCGTTCTTGTCTGCGGGTCGGATCAGCATGCTCGATCTCTAACGAAACCGGACACGCCGCGCAACGGGTCGGCAGCCTCCGGCAAAAGCCGGAAGCGTCCCGGCCTCAAACCCTTTCAAGCGCTATCGCAATCCCCTGCCCGACACCGATGCACATGGTCGACAGCGAATATTGTCCGCCGATCTCCAGAAGCTCGAGTGCCGCCGTGCCGGTAATGCGTGCGCCCGACATGCCAAGCGGATGGCCGAGCGCGATCGCGCCGCCATTGCGGTTTACGCGCGCGTCATCATCGGCAATCCCGAGCGCGCGCAGCACCGCCAGCCCCTGGCTGGCAAAGGCTTCGTTGAGTTCGATCACGTCGAACTGCTCCTGAGTCATACCGAGCCGTGCCATCAGCTTGCGCGAGGCCGGGATCGGCCCGACGCCCATCACCCTTGGCGGAACCGCGGCAGCCGCGCCGCCGAGGATGCGGGCGATCGGCGTCAGGCCGTATTTTCGCGCCGCCGCTTCGGAAGCGACGATCAGTGCGGCCGCCCCGTCATTGACGCCGGAGGCGTTGCCGGCCGTCACCGTGCCGCCTTCCTTTTTGAAAGGTGTGGCGAGTTTCGCCAGCGTTTCGATCGTCGTCGCGCGCGGATGCTCGTCCTTGTCGACGATTACAGCATCGCCCTTGCGCTGCGGGATGGTCACCGGGGTGATCTCCTTCGCCAACCGTCCGTTTGCCTGGGCCGCTGCCGCCTTCACCTGGCTTCGCACCGCGAAGGCATCCTGGTCTTCGCGGCTGACATGATAGTCCTCGGCGACATTCTCGCCGGTCTCCGGCATGGAATCGACGCCGTATTGCTTTTTCATCAGCGGGTTGACGAAACGCCAGCCGATTGTCGTGTCATGGATTTCGGCCGCCCGTGAAAAGGCGGTCTCGGCCTTCGGCATGACGAAAGGCGCGCGCGACATGCTCTCGACGCCGCCGGCGACCATCAGCTCGGCCTCGCCGGAGCGGATGGCGCGCGCGGCCGTGATCACCGCATCCATGCCGGAGCCGCAGAGCCGGTTGATCGTCGTGCCGGGTACGGCGATCGGCAGGCCGGCCAGCAGGGCCGACATGCGCGCGACATTGCGGTTATCCTCGCCCGCCTGGTTGGCGCAGCCGAAGATCACGTCGTCGACGGCTTCCCAATCGACGGCGGCATTTCGTTGCATCAGCGCCTTCAGCGGGATTGCGCCGAGGTCGTCGGCGCGCACCTGGGAGAGCGAGCCGGCAAAGCGGCCGATCGGCGTTCTGATATAGTCGCAGATAAAGGCTTCGGTCATTACTTTTCCTCAGAGTTTGGGCACGACGAGGTCGGCAACCAGGCCCTCGACATGCAGCGGCGCGCCGGTCATGGCCTGCAATTCCTCCTGCGACATCGCGGCCAGCATCTCGCGCAGGACGAAGCGTCCCTTGACGATGTCGATGACGGCATGGCTCGTATAGACGCGGGTGATGCAGGCAACGCCGGTCAGCGGGAAGGTGCATGCCTCCACCAGCTTCGGCTCGCCTGTCTTGGTGACGTGCTCGGTGATGACGCAGACCTGTTTGGCGCCGTGCACCAGGTCCATGGCGCCGCCTACGGCCGGCACACCCTTGCTGCCCACCCGCCAATTGGCGAGATCACCACTCTGGGCAACCTGATAGGCGCCGAGGATCGCGACGTCGAGATGGCCGCCGCGCACCATGGCGAAGCTGTCGGCGTGATGGAAGAAGGCAGCACCCGGCTTCAGCGTCACCGCTTTCTTGCCGGCGTTGATCAGATCCCAGTCCTCCTCGCCTGCCGCCGGCGGCTCGCCGAAGTTCAGGATGCCGTTTTCGGTGTGAAAAATCGCCTGACGGCCGGGCGGCTGATAACGGGCCACCATTTCGGGAAAGCCGATGCCGAGGTTCACATAGGCGCCGTCGGCGATGTCCTGCGCGGCGCGCCAGGCGATCTGTGCATTGGAAAGCTTGATGTCTTCGCGGGTGTCGATGGTCATACGTAGGCCACTCCGGCTCGAATGAGCTCTTCTTCCTGCTGGGGATTGGGAACAGTGACGACGCGGTCGACGAAGATGCCTGGCGTCACCACCTGCTCGGGATCGATGCCGCCGGCCGGCACGATGGATGAGACCTGGACGATGGTTTTCGCCGCCGCCATGCACATCAGCGGATTGAAGTTGCGGCCGGCCTTGTTGTAGGTGAGATTGCCCTGGATATCGCCGATCGCAGCCTTGACGATCGCGAAGTCGGCCTTCAGCCAGCGCTCCTGCACGTAATGGCGGCCGTCGAATTCGGCGATGACCTTGCCGTTGGCAAGTTCGGTGCCGTAGGCCGTCGGCGTATAAAACGCCGGGATGCCGGCGCCTCCGGCGCGGATGCGCTCGGCAAGCGTTCCCTGCGGCACCAGCTCGAGCTCGATTTCGCCGGCCAGATATTTATCGGTGAAGGCGCGCGGATCCGACGAACGCGGGAAAGAGCAGATCATCTTTCTGACCATGCCGGCATCGATCATCGCAGCGATACCGATGCGCCCGTTGCCGGCATTGTTGTTGATCACGGTGAGGTTCTTTGAGCCCTTGTCGATCAAGGCATGAATGAGCTCGATCGGCGCGCCCGAGCCACCAAAACCACCGATCATGACGGTCGCGCCATCCCCGATCTCAGAGACGGCTTCCGCCGTGCTCCCGACTGTCTTGTCCATGCGAGACCTCTCCTTGGCTAGATGCGGCCGGGAACTCTCCATCCCGTCCTCTGCCGTAGACATAAAGCGCGGCGGGTCAGCCGGCAATTCATTTTGTGCGCTATTTGACATTTGTTCGTATACCGCACATATTGGAATGAATCTCATTGGAGACCAGACCCATGCGCGAAACGGATTTCGTCAGCGGCTTTGCCCGCGGCCTGAAGGTCATCGAAGCTTTCGGCGAAACCCGGCAGCGGCTTTCCATCGCCGAAGCCTCGAAGCTGACGGAGCTTGACCGCGCCACCGTGCGCCGCTCACTGCTGACGCTCGCCGAACTCGGTTATGCCGATTATGACGGCAAGTTCTTCACGCTGACGCCAAAGATCCTGCGCCTAGGCCATGCCTATCTCTCGGCAACGCCGCTGCCGGCGCTGCTGCAGCCGCACCTCGATCATCTTTCGGAGAAGGCCGGCCAGAGTGCCTCGGCCTCGGTGCTCGACGGCACCGACATCGTCTATATCGCCCGCGCCTCGCAGCGCCGCGTCATGTCGATCAACCTCACCCCCGGCAGCCGCCTGCCCGCCTACTGCGCCTCGATGGGCCGCGTGCTGCTCGCAGGCCTTCCAGAGAGCGAGGTACGCGCCATCCTCGCCCGCAGCGAGCTGAAGCAAAACACTGCGAATACCAAGACCGACCCCGAGGACCTCATCACCGAATTCCGCCGGGTCCGCGCCGAGGGTTACGCCATCATCGATCAGGAGCTGGAGATCGGCCTCTGCTCCATTGCCGTGCCGGTCGATAACGACCGCGGCGAAACGGTCGCGGCGATCAATATCGGCGCGCCGGCCGCCCTCGTGCCAGCGGCGGAGATGAAGGAACGCTATCTGCCGCTGCTGAAGGAAACGCAGGCGGCGCTGCGGCCGCTGCTGCGGCGGTGATGGTAAGCAGTTCCAGCAAAAGTGCGCAGCGGTTTTGCGTCCGGAATGCGTAAAATAAGAGATGGAGCTGCCCCGGTCAGCGCCGGGGCCGCTCGTAATCGGTCAATGCGACAGGTCGAGCGCGGCTGTCAGGTCACCCATCGGCGGCCGGTCGTTATTGCGCAGCGCCTTGTCGCGGGCGATGATCCCCGGCAGCACCGGCAGATCGTAGCGCGCGGTGATGAAGCGGATGATCGAGGTCGTGTCGTACTGGGTATGATCGACCATGCCGCCCTTGGCGAAGGGCGAGATGATGAAGGCCGGAATGCGGTTGCCCGGGCCCCAGCGATCAGCCTTCGGCGGCGCGACATGATCCCAGAAGCCGCCATTTTCGTCATAGGTGACGATGACGAGCATATGGCCCCATTGCGGGCTCTTCTCGAGGTGGGAGACGATATCGGCAAGATGCTGGTCGCCGCTCGAAACATCGGCATAACCGCCATGTTCGTTGAGGTTGCCCTGCGGCTTGTAGAAGGAAACCGCCGGCAGCTTGCCGTCGTCGATATCTTTGAGGAAGGCTTCGCCGCCAAGGCCACCATCTTTCAGATGCTCGGCACGCGCCGGGGTGCCGGGCGCGAAATTGGCGAAATAGTTGAACGGCTGGTGGTGGAACTGGAAGTTCGGCACCGGGGTGGCATTCTTGCCGTCAAGGACTGCCTGCCAGGCGCCGCTATACCAGGCCCAGCTGACGCCCTTCAGCGACATGAGATCGCCGATGGTGATTTCATGTTGCGGCGGCAGCGTCGTTGCGGCGGCAGGATCGGCATAGGCCGGATCGCCGTTCTTGGCCGGCGGATTAGCGCTCGGCTGGTAGGGCGGCTGCATGGTGTTGACGGCGTAGAAGTCAGGCGTCAGGTTGCCGTCGGAGACGAATTTCGGTGCGCCCTCCAGCGCCGACTTCGAGGCGTTTTCCGCGACCGTCAGCGACGTGCCGTCCGCATCCACCTTGGCGATGGTCGGCTTGGCGGGGCTCTTGTCGGCATCCGGATAATAGGGTGCACAGGCGCAGACCAGCGCGAAATGGTTGAGGAACGAACCGCCGAAGGCGCCCTGGAAGAAATTGTCGGCAATGACGTATTTCTTGGCGACCTGCCACATCGGCAGGATGGAGCCATCGTAATGGCCCATGACTAGGCTGCCGGAATCGGCCCAGGCGACGAACTTGTCGTTCTTGCCGCCGTCGATCTGCATCTGCTCCTGGTAGAAGCGGTGCCAGAGGTCGCGAGTGATGACCGAAGGCGCCTCTGCGAAACCCTTCGGGTCGTCGATCGCGAAGGCGGCGTTGGCAAGATGGGCCGACTGCGCCTCGGTGACGGCAGGCGAGACACCCTTGGCGGTGAGGCCGCCCCAGGCTGGCGGCAGTTCGGACAGCGGCTGGCCGTCGCGGTCAAGCTGGCGGGCGCGATCGGCGGTCGCGTTGGAGAGCCCGTCGGCGCCGGGAAAGCTGCCGTAGAGATTATCGAAGCTGCGGTTTTCGGCATAGATGACGACGACATTGTCGATCTTGTCGTAACCGGCGGGCGCCGCATGGGCTGCCGTCGCCATGGCAAACGGCACGATGGCCGATCCGGCGAGACAGATGGAATGGAGGAGTTTCAGTCTTTTCACGGGGAGTACCTCATGGCTAGGGGGCGTTGGCTAGAGGGAGCGAAGAACGCTCGGGGGGCGTTCGGACGCTATTCCGGCCGTCTATCAACTTTGTGACATCAGGGGTTGCCGTGATGCCGCAGGGAATAGCCGTCATCAATTTGTTGCAACGAGGTTCGATCATGGAGGAAACCAGCCTTAAGCTATTGGAATCCTTATGATGACGATCAAGACCATCTGGCTTGTGCCGTCCGGCCTGGCGGTGAGCATGGGTGCCGTAGCGCTCTGTCTTGCCATTCTTCCCCTGCGGCAAAGCAGCGCGGCGACCGCCTCCGGCGTTCATCCCGGTCCGATGTCGCGCGCTGAGGCCTTTGCCTGGGCCGAAACGCTCACCGCGCTCGGCCGCAAGATATTCTCAGATCCCTCGCTGTCGGCCTCGGGGCTCCATGCCTGCGCGTCCTGCCATGATCCAGCTCACGCCTTCAGCCCGGCATCGGCCATGCCGGTCGAAATGGGCGGCGAACATGGCGACCAACCGGGCCTGCGCGCGGTTCCAACGCTGCGCTATCTGCAGGCAGTACCTGCTTTCACCGAACACTACTACGATTCCGAAGACGAGGGGGACGAAAGCGTCGACAATGGCCCGACGGGTGGCCTGACCTGGGACGGCCGGGTCGATCACGGCGCCGATCAGGCGAAGATCCCGCTGCTCTCGCCTTTCGAGATGGGCAACAAGGATGCGGCCGCAGTGGTGGCGAAGCTGCAGACGGCGGCCTATGCCGGCGACATCAAGGCAGCCTTCGGCGAGACGGTGTTCGACAATCCGCAAGATGCCTTCGATGCCGCCGCCGAGGCGCTCGCCACCTTCGAACAGAGCGGCCCGGATTTCTATCCCTATTCCAGCCGCTACGACGCCTTTCTCGCCGGCAAGACGACTCTGACGGCGCAGGAGCTGCACGGACGACAACTGTTCGAGGATCCGGCCAAGGGCAACTGTTCGAGCTGTCACTTAAGCGAACCCGCCAATGACGGCGAGCCGCCGCAATTTTCCGATTTCGGCTTCCTCGGGCTTGCCGCACCGCGCAACATGGCGATCCCGGCCAACAGTGATCCCAACTATCATGATCTCGGTCTTTGCGGCCCGCAGCGTACCGACTTTGCCGGACGCAGCGAATATTGCGGCCTGTTCCGCACCCCGACGCTGCGCAATGTCTCGCTGAAGAAGAGCTTCTTCCACAATGGCTATTTCCACTCGCTGCGCGACGTCGTCTCCTTCTACGCGACGCGCGACAGCGATCCCGGCCGCTGGTATCCGAAAAACTCAGACGGCACGGTCCGTAGATATGACGACCTGCCGCAGGCCTATTGGGACAATCTCAACCAGGACCCGCCCTTCGGCAGGAAGCCGGGCGATGCGCCCGCCCTCACCGATCCCGAAATCGACGACATCGTCGCTTTCCTCGGAACACTGACCGATGCCGACCTGCAATCCGATGCGACCGGGCATTGACCCGGGCCGGCGGACCACTCTTGTTGTGGACCTGCCAGGCTGAGGACGGAAACGCATCTCGGTCATTGCTTGAGAATATGCAATCGGTGTTTCATATGCGTCATTGACGAATGGAGGTAGCGATGGCCAGCATGACGATCCGGAATCTCGCCGATGCCATTCGCGCCCGCTTGCGATCGATCGGGGGAATTGAGCTCGCAGTTCCACCCCGCCAGCCGATCCGAGACGCGCCGGACTTTGACGCGTAACGATCCCGATACCACTGTCATATCGGAAGTCGGAAGGACTTCACGTTCATTCATGGCCGGTTGAAACCGGGGCCGCTATCCTACAAACCGGCGAAGCATTCCCACTTGATGTATCATAATATCCGATATACATCATTTCATCGGAAATGGTGGGGGAATGATGGAACGCTCGTTTTTGACGATTGCCGCCGGCGAGAATAATGATGCGATACGCGCGCTTTCGGCGCCGGCGCGGCTCGAGATGCTCAAGCTGCTCTGCGCCAAAGGGCCGATGAATATCAACGATATCGCGCGTGCCCTTTCTCTGCCTCAATCGACTGTCGCCACCGGGATTCAGATCTTGGAAGATGCCCGGCTTGTCGATTCCCAGCTGACGAAGGCCCGCAAGGGAAACCAGAAGATCTGCTCGGCAATCTATAGCGAAATTCTGATCAGCTTTGAGGAAAGTGCGGCCCAAAGGGCCAACAATATCATCGAAGTCGAGATGCCGGTCGGGCTCTACACCAGTTGTGACGTCCATGCGCCATGTGGTCTTTGCTCCACCGAGAGCGTCATCGGTCCTCTCGATGTCCCCGACTATTTTCTCGATCCGCAGCGCATGCAGGCCGGGCTCGTCTGGTTCGGCAGGGGATATGTGGAATATAAATTCCCAAACAATGCCAAGGTGTTGAACAAGGATATCCGTGCCATCGAGTTTTCGCTGGAGCTGTCGTCGGAAGTGCCGGGCACCAATCCGGACTGGCCGTCTGACATAACCCTCTGGGTCAATGGAATGGCGATCGGAACCTGGACGTCTCCCGGCGACTATGGCGACAAGCGCGGCGCTTTCACGCCGGCATGGTGGAAGCTCGAGGGCTCGCAATATGGGATGATGAAGACCTGGCGCATCTCCACGCGCGGAACCTTCATCGACGGTATCGCCGCCTCGAATGTCACGCTCAGCGATCTTGCCCTTGCCCAGCATTCCTCCATCCGGCTCCGTGTCGGCATCGCAGAAAATGCCGGCCATACCGGTGGCGTCAATATTTTCGGCCGCGGCTTCGGAAATCACGGACGCGATATCATCATGCGGCTGCATGTCTGAAAAATCAAAATCGGATATCTTGATTTAAATATCACGATTCTTTCCAGTTTCCGTCGTCGTCAAAATCGCAGAAACAACTGAAATAAAACAATTTTCTCTGAAATCCATATTAGTATGATTAAAGCCGCAACTTGGTTGACAGAACAACATTCCTGATATCAAGTTAGAGGCAAGAAAACAAAATATTTGATATATAAACGGGAGGATCCGTTGAAGACGAACGTTGTGGTTCACCGCGATTTCCGCATCGCGACCATTGATTCCAGGCTCTACAGTTCATTTCTCGAGCATCTCGGCAGGGCGATCTACGGGGGCATTTATGAGCCCGGACACCCGACGGCCGACGAGGACGGATTTCGCCAGGATGTCCTTGATCTCGTCCGTGAGCTCGACACCCCATACTGCCGCTATCCCGGCGGCAACTTCGTCTCGGCCTATAATTGGGAAGACGGCGTTGGCCCGCGTGCCGAGCGCCCGGTTCGCCTCGACCTTGCCTGGCGCACCCGCGAAGCCAACCAGATTGGCGTCAATGAATTCGTCGACTGGTGCAAGAAGGCGAATACCAAGCCGATGCTCGCCGTCAATCTCGGATCACGCGGCCTGGATGCCGCCCGCAATTTCCTCGAATATTGCAATCATCCAGGCGGCACCTACTGGTCGGATCTGCGCCGCAAACACGGCTGGTCCAATCCGCACGACGTCAAATTGTGGTGCCTCGGCAACGAGATGGATGGTCCCTGGCAGGTCGGCCACAAGTCGGCCTATGAATATGGCCGGCTGGCGGATGAGACGGCGAAGGCCATGCGCGGCTTCGACAAGTCGCTTGAACTCGTGGTCTGCGGCTCGTCCAATTCCGACATGAAGACCTACCCCGAATGGGAGGCCCAGGTCCTCGAGCAGTGCTATGACAGCGCCGACCATATCTCGCTGCATATGTATTTTGCCAACCGCGAGAAAAACACGCTCAACTATCTCGCCCGCGCGACGAAGCTCGACCGCTACATCACCACGATCGGCGGCGTGATCGACTACATCAAGGCGAAAAAACGCTCGAAGAAGACGATCGGCATTTCCTTCGACGAATGGAATGTCTGGTATCATTCCAACCAGCAGGACAAGGAGATCCTGGCGCGCGACGAATGGCCGGATGCGCCGCATCTCTTGGAAGACATCTATAATTTCGAGGACGTGCTGCAGGTCGGCGGCATCTTGAATACCTTCATCCGTCGCTCCGACCGGGTGCGCATCGCCTGCATCGCGCAGCTCGTCAACGTCATCGCCCCGATCATGACCGAGGACGGCGGCGCTGCCTGGCGCCAGACCATCTATTACCCGTTCTATTACGCCTCCAGATATGGCCGTGGAACGGCGCTGCAGCTGGTCGTCGATGGCCCGACCTATGACAGCGACGAGGAGAACGACGTCCCCTATCTCGACGTATCGGCAGTCCATTCCGAGGACGGCAAGACCTTGACCTTCTTTGCCGTCAACCGCCATCCGAGCACGGCGCTCGATCTCGATGTGCGGCTGGAAGGCTTCGCAAATGCCCGGGTGGTCGAGCAGGTGGAAATGACCCACGGTGATCTGGAAGCCGTCAACACGGCTGCGCGGCCGAAGACGGTCGCCCCCGTCAATGTCGAGAGTGGAAAGATCGAGGATGGACGGCTGCGGGCGGCGCTGAAACCGTTCTCCTACAACGTCATCCGGCTGTCGGTGTGACAGCTACCGCCGGGTAGCCCATTGGGGCGCCCCCGGCTAGAACAGGATGATTTTAGGCCGGGGCGGCCTAAAATCTGAATCCTGTTCTAAATTAAAGAGTTAGAGCATGATGTCGTCCGAAAACCGCTGACACTTTTCGGCATCATGCTCTGAGATATTCGGCTCGCTGCGAGGAGGCAGGGAGCCGGAGAGATGGTTCACTGAGGTCCTGGACCCGACTGTTCAAGTCCTGACGCCTCTGCGAACCGACAACCGCGACGTGCCCATGCGTGCCTTTGCGGCCGCCGTATCGTCGCTTTCTAGGGAGGAGTTCATGCAACAGTGGAAGAGGCTCGCATTTGGCGTCGCGTTGGCCGCACTCGGCTTGACAGCGACGGCCAAGGCCGATGACTACACCTCCTTGCCGCGCAAGGAGACGCTCATCGTCGAAAATCCGGAAGGGACGATCAAAAATCCCGGCTGGTTCAATATCTGGGTCAATGGCGGCGGCGGCGTTTCGACCGGCCTGCAGCAGCTGACCATGGATACGCTCTGGTATATCGACCCCGAACAAGGGCTTGGCGGCGCGACCTGGGACAATTCGCTGGCTGCCGACAAGCCGCAATATAATGCCGACTTCACCGAGATGACCGTGAAACTGCGCAAGGGGCTCTTCTGGAGCGACGGCGTGGAGTTCACGGCAGACGACGTGGTCTACACCGTCAAGACGCAGATGGATCACCCCGGCATGGTCTGGAGTGCTGCCTTCTCGGTGCAGGTGGCAAGTGTCGAGGCGACCGACCCCTCGACTGTCGTGTTCAAGCTGAAGAAGCCCAATTCGCGCTTCCACGCCATCTTCACCGTTCGCTGGAACGGCGCCTGGATCATGCCCAAGCATGTCTTCGAGAAAGTCGAAGATCCGCTTCGTTATGATTTCGCCAATCCCGTTTCGCTCGGCGCCTACAAGCTCAAGTCCTTCGACCCCCAGGGCAAGTGGTATACCTGGGAGAAGCGCGACGACTGGCAGCGGACATCGCTTGCCCGCTTCGGCGAGCCGGCTCCGAAATATGTCACCTATGCCGATCCCGGCCCGCCGGATAAACGCACCATCGCTCAGCTCGAGCATAATCTCGATATCATCCACGACAACACGCCCGAGGGCATGTTCACGCTGAAGGAAAAATCCAAGACGATCGAGACCTGGTTCCCGGGTTTTCCCTTCGCCCATCCGGACCCGACGCTTCCGGCCGTGATCTTCAACACCCAGAATCCGCCCTTCGACAACGCCGATGTACGCTGGGCGCTTGCGCTGCTGATCGACATCAAGGCGGTTGATATGGCGAGCTATCGCGGGGCAGCGACGCTTTCGGCGCTCGGCGTGCCACCGACGGCGGCCACGATGAAGGACTATCAGGCGCCGATGCAGGATTGGCTGAAGAATTTCGAGATCGATACCGGCAAGAGCAAGATCAAGCCTTATGACCCGACGGTCGGGCAACAGATCGCCGATATCCTGCGCAAGCAGCCGAAGTTCAAGGACCAGATCCCGACCGATCCGGAGGCGATCAGCGGTGCCTTCGGCTATGGCTGGTGGAAACCGGATCCGAAGGCTGCCGGCGAACTGCTGGAGAAGGCAGGCTTCAAGAAATCCGGCGGCAAATGGCTGACCCCTGATGGACAGCCGTTCAAAGTCCGGATGACGGTCGAGGGTGACACCCGCTCCGTCTTCACCCGGGCCGGAACGCTGATCGCACAGCAATGGGCCGCTTTCGGTATCGACGCCAAAGCCGTGCCGGCCGCGAAACTGTGGCAGGTGGCGCTCCAGCCCGGCGATTTCCAGGTGGCGATTGCCTGGAGCGTCGAAACCTGGGGCGGCGATCCCGACCTGTCGTTCTTCCTCGACAGCTGGCACTCGCAGTTCGTGGCCAAGAAGGGTGACAATCAGCCGCCGCGCAACTGGCAGCGCTGGAGCAATCCGGAGCTCGACAAGATCATCGAAAGCATCCGCGGCATCAGCGCCGACGATCCGAAGGGCGTCGAGCTCGGCAAGGATTATCTGAAGCTGGTCGCCCGCGAAATGCCGACGATCCCGCTGATGTCGTATAACGTCTTCACCTCGATGGATACGACTTATTGGACCGGTTATCCGACGATCGCTGATCCCTATACCGATCCAGTGCCGAATTGGGCCAACTCCAGGCTGATGATGGTCAAGCTGAAGCCGGCACAACCGAAATAATCCTCCCAACGCCGGCGCGAGTGTTGCGCGCCGGCCCCCTAATCGACGGGCATGTGGCATGTCCGTCGATCCTTTCCACTTGCTGAAGGGAACCAGAGAGGAACCACCGCCCTATGACGTCCTATCTGATCTTTGTGCTGAAGCGGTTCGGTCAGTTTCTGCTTGTCGTATTTCTTGGCGTGACCATCACATTCTTCGTCACCCACCTGACCCCGATCGATCCGGTCGAAGAAAGCATAGGCGCCATCACCCAGATGGGGCAGTCCGATCCGAATGCGATCGAGCTGATGCGCCAGTCGCTTCGCGAGCTTTACGGCATGGAGGGCTCGATCTGGCAGCAATACCTGAATTTCTGGCTGCGGCTTGCGACCGGTGATCTCGGTCCCTCGCTATCGGCTTTTCCCACGCCCGTTTCCACCATCATCCTGCGGTCCCTGCCCTGGACCATCGGGCTGATGACGGTGTCGACCCTGATCACCTTCGTGCTCGGCAATGCGATCGGCGCGCTCGCCGGCTATTACCGCAAGGACATGGTGCTGAAGGCCGTCAGCCTCGTCTTCATCGCCCTGCTTCCCATTCCCTATTACATCCTGGCCTTCGTGCTTCTGATTGTGTTCGGCTATCTCTGGCCGGTGCTGCCGATCAATGGCGGCTACGAGATGAACGCCAATCTGGACCTCTCCTTCGCCCTGGTCCTCGATATCCTGAAACACTCGATCCTTCCGGCCTTGTCGCTGATCATGGTCGGCGCGGGCAGCTGGCTGATCGGGATGCGCGCGCTCGTTTCCAACATCATCACCGAGGATTACGTCGTCTTCGCCGAGCTCGGCGGCGTTCCGAAGCGGAAGATCCTGCGCTCCTATATCGCCCGCAATGCCATGGTGCCGCAGTTCACCGGGCTTGCCATGTCGCTCGGCGCGATCTTCAACGGCACGGTCATCACCGAAATCGTCTTCGGCTATCCGGGCATCGGCAACCTGCTGATCGAAGCGGTGCATGCCGGCGACTACAGCCTGGTGCTCGGCCTCAGCGCATTGTCGATCGTCGGCGTTGCCGCCGCCGTCTTCATCATCGACATTCTGAGCCCGCTGATCGACCCGCGCATCAAGGTGGAATAGAGCATGTTTACGATCGTCCGCGACCTCGCGCGCCAGAATATGGAATTCCTCTGCGGCCTGCTGCTCTTTGCCGTCATCGTCGCATTGATAGTGGTGTCCTATTTCTCGCCCTACGGCGCGACCGACATCTATCTTCTGCCGCCCGATATGCCGCCCGATGGCGAATATTGGCTCGGCACGACGTCGCGCGGCCAGGACGTTTTCTGGCAACTGACGACCGCGCTTAGGAACACCCTGTTTTTCGGCATCGGCGTCGCCTTCATTTCACGCATCATCTCGCTGGTCGTCGGCCTCGTCGCCGGCTATGCCGGCGGCGCAGTCGACCGGGTGCTGATGGCCATCAACGACAGCGTCATGGTCATCCCGCAATTTCCGCTGCTGATCCTTTTCTACTTCGTGCTGAAGGACAGCATGACCTGGACGGCGCTGATCCTGATCATGGCCGCGCTCGGCTGGTCCTATGATGCACGCCTCATCCGTTCGGTGGCGATCAGCCTGAAGACGAGATCCTTCACCACCCAGAGCGTCTATTCCGGCATGAGCATGCGCAAGATCCTCGTCGAGGAGCACCTGCCCTATGTTCTGCCGATCGTCTTTGCCACCACTATGAACAACATGATCTGGTCGATCGGCATGGAGATCACCCTGTCGGTGCTGGGCTTCACCGATATCGAGACGCCGACCATGGGCATGATGATCTATTGGGCCAATGCGCATTCGGCGCTGATCTCAGGCATATGGTGGTGGGTGGCCGCCCCCGTCGCCGTCATCGTCGTCCTCTTCCTGGCGCTCTTCCTGCTGTCCATGTCGATGAACGAATACAATGATCCGCGCAGCCGGCTGAACCGGATGGGAAGTTAGTATGGATCCTTTGGTCGAAATTGAGAATCTGAAAGCCTATTACCGTGCCTTCCTCTACGGCGTCGATCGCGAGGTGCGTGCCGTCGACGATATCAGCCTGACGATTGCCCGCGGCGAGGTCTATGGCGTCGCCGGTGAATCGAGCAGTGGCAAGACGACCTTGATCAAGACCATCGCCGGCGCGATCCGGCCGCCGCTGAGGGTCGTGTCCGGGAAAGTGACATTCCATTTCGACGGTGGCACCCAGGATATTTACGCGATGAAGCCGGAGGATCGGTTGGCGCTGCGCTGGAAGCATCTGTCCTATATCATGCAGGGCTCGATGAATGTGCTCAATCCGGTGCGCCGGATCCGTCATTCCTTCACCGATTTCGCCTTTCGCCACATGAAGGTCAGCGGCCCGGTCTTTCTCGAAAGGGTCGCCGCCCATCTGCAGCGGCTGAAGCTGGATCCGCATCTGCTCGATGCCTATCCCCACGAACTCTCCGGCGGCATGCGCCAGCGCATGACCATTGCGCTGGCCACCATCCTGACGCCGGAATTCATCATCGCCGACGAACCGACGACCGCGCTCGACGTGATCGTTCAGCGCGACGTGCTGTCGATGATCCGCGAAATCCAGCGCGAGATGGGCTCGTCCTTCCTGTTCGTCACCCATGACATGGGGGTTCACGCGACGGTCTCCGACCGCATCGGCATCGTCTATGCCGGGCGTCTTGTCGAGGAAGCGCCGACCGCCAAGCTCTTCAACAAACCGCTCCATCCCTATACGCAGCATCTCGTCGGCAGCCTGCCGCGCATCGGCGATGCGACGGCCCGCCCTTCGCTGGAGGGACGGCCGCCCAACCTCGCCATGCCGCCGGAAGGCTGCCGGTTTCACCCGCGCTGTCCGAAGCGCATGGAGATCTGCTCGCAGAAGGCTCCGCCGCTCGTCACCGTCGAGCCGCAGCGGCGCGTGGCGTGTTTTGCCGTTACGGGAGATCAGGTTTGAGCGCTCTTCTTAGCCTCTCGCATGTTACGAAAGTCTATAGGCAGGGCGGCATGCTCGGCCGGCGGCTGATTACGGCGGTCAAGGACGTCAGCTTCGAACTGGGAGCGGAGCCGGAGATCCTCTCGATCGTTGGAGAATCCGGCTCGGGAAAATCGACGATCGCGGCGATGATCCTCGGCCAGACCGAACCGACGGAAGGCGAGCTTCAATTCAGCGGCAGGACCGTCGCCATCCATAGCAGATCCGAACGCAAGGCTTTCATGAAGGAGGTGCAGCCGGTTCTGCAGAACCCCTTCGAAGCCTTCAACCCGCTGAAACGTGTCGACCGTTATCTCTTCGAGACCGCCCGCAATTTTTCGTTCTCGGGAAACCGGCCGGACCGAGAGCAGGCGGAGAAGATGGCGGATGCAGCCCTCGTCCATGTCGGCCTGACCCTTGAAGAAGTGAAAGGCCGGTTTCCCCACGAACTCTCGGGCGGCCAGCTTCAGCGAGTCGCCATCGCCCGCGCGCTGATCCCGCAACCCCGCCTGCTGGTCGCCGATGAACCGGTCTCCATGGTCGATGCATCGCTGCGCATGGCCATCGTCAATCTCTTCGGCCGCCTGAAAAACGAGCTCGGTCTTTCGATCGTCTACATCACCCACGACCTCGCCACCGCCTATTACATCAGCGACAACATCATCATCATGCGCAAAGGCGAAATCGTCGAGCGCGGACAGGCCCGGGCCGTGTTGGACAACCCGCGGCATCCGTATTCGCAGGCGCTGAAGGACGCGGTGCTGGCGGCCGATTTTAGCGCGGCGACGTAAGCGCAGCGGGGAAGATGCGGCAATTAAACCGCGTCCGTCACTCGGCGCGATTTCTTCGTGATGGGCGACGAGAGAAACGCGGCTCATTCGCT
>NZ_JAPCZO010000036.1:0-57530 GCF_025941625.1 Rhizobium acaciae | reverse complement strand
CTCTCTTGAACGCCGGCACTCCGAGCGCTTGATCCTGGGTGCCCTCATACGCGCTAGGTAAAGTGCAACCTCTCAGCCCCAAAAAATCACAGCCATCCCCCGCCTCGTGTTAGCGCGGAATTAAAGAATATCGCCTCTTATTTGTTGCGACGACATCGGACCCCGCCAGCCGATCGCATGATGCAAGCGTCAGCCCAAACGTAATCCCTAATCCGCGATATTGAAGCAGCGTTTTCTGCAACAATTGATTTCAAAAGCACCGGGCGCGCGAGCACGCCCCGTCAATCGGGTGACATTTCCATGCTGAAACATCTGAAAATCCGCACAAAAATCATATCGGTGGTGGCGCTCCTGGGGCTGATCACCATGGCCGGGCTGATCTATGTCATTTCCGAGTTCCGCCGTGCGGACGCCGCCTACAGCGCCTTCATCGATCATGAGGCGCAGGCCTCGATGCTGAGCGCGCGCGCCAGCGCATCGGCGGTGGCCTCGGTGCTGCAGGTAAGCCTGCTTGCCGACATGAAGCCCGATACGCCCGAATTCCAGAAGGCGCTCGCCACACCGAGCAAGCTGCCGCAGGCGCGTGACCGCATGAAGCAGGCACTGGCACTGGTGCCCAGCCGCAAGCCGGCGATCGATGAAATTCAGGCGGGCATCGATGAGATCGAAGCGCTGGCGAACAAGATCATAGAACAGAGCAAAGCTAAGGACAGCGCCGGCGCCCAGGCGAATGTTGCCCTGATCAATGCCAAGCTCGATGCGCTGACGCCGAAGATGATCGCCAACAATGATGCGATGATGGCGATGCTCAACGATGGCGGCGACGCGCTCTCGGCTTCCGTCAACGGACGGATCGGCTTCTGTTTCGTGCTGATCGGCATCGCCGTTCTTGCCGCCGTCGGCTTCAGCGTGGTCGTCGCCCAGAAGGGCATCGCCGGTCCGATGACGCAGCTGCGCCAGCGCATGACACGGCTTGCCGAGGGCGATACCACAAGCGACGTCAGCGGCCTCGACCGCGGCGACGAAGTCGGCCAGATGGCAAAGGCCGTTTCGGTCTTCCGCGACAATGCGATCGAGCGCGCCCGGATCGAAGCGCGCGCCGAAGCAGACCGCGACGTCAGCGACAGCGAGCGCCGCGACCGCGAGGCGCAGAAGGCCCGCGAAGCATCCGAACTCGACCGCGCCGTCACCGCGCTCGGCGACGGCCTGCGCCGCCTTGCCGCCGGCGATCTCGCCTCGCATATCGCCGAGCCCTTCGTCGCGCATCTCGATGCGCTGCGTGAGGATTTCAACAACTCGGTCGAGAAGCTCAACGAAACCCTGCATACGGTCGGCGCCAATGCCCGGGCGATCGGCGCCGGCGCCAACGAGATTCGCTCCTCCGCGGACCAGCTTTCGCAGCGGACGGAACAGCAATCGGCCTCCGTCGAAGAAACGGCAGCAGCGCTGGAGGAGATCACCACGACGGTGCGTGACGCCGCCAAGCGGGCCGAGGAGGCGAGCCAGCTCGTCGCCCGGACCCGCCTCGGCGCCGAGAAATCGGGCGAGATCGTCCGCAAGGCCGTCTCCGCCATGCAGCAGATCGAGAAGTCGTCGGGCGAAATCTCCAACATCATCGGCGTCATCGACGACATCGCCTTCCAGACCAACCTTTTGGCCTTGAACGCCGGCGTCGAAGCCGCCCGCGCCGGCGACGCCGGCAAGGGCTTTGCGGTCGTCGCCCAGGAAGTGCGCGAGCTCGCCCAGCGCTCGGCCAAGGCGGCCAAGGAGATCAAGGCACTGATCAGCACCTCCGGCTCGCATGTGCAGACCGGCGTCTCGCTGGTCGGCGAGACCGGCAAGGCGCTCGACGCGATCGTCCAAGAGGTGCAGGAGATCAACCAGCACGTCCACGCGATCGCCGAAGCCTCCCGCGAACAGTCGATCGGGCTGCAGGAGATCAACACCGCCGTCAACACCATGGATCAGGGCACGCAGCAGAATGCGGCGATGGTCGAGGAATCCACCGCTGCCAGCCACAATCTGGCAACCGAAGCGGCAGCGCTCAACAACCTGCTCGGCCAATTCAGGCTGACGGGCACCGGCGGCTTCACCACGAGTGCGCCAATCGCCGCAGCAGCACCGCGCGCTGCCGCCCGCCCAGCAGCCAGGGCAGCCCCGGTCCGCGTCGCCCGCGAAGGCACCGCCCGCCCGGCCGCCTCACCGGCCCGCGCGCTCGGCCAGAAAATCGCCAACGCCTTCGGCGCCGGCAGCGGCACGTCGCCGAGCCAGGATCCCGACTGGACGGAATTCTGAGCCGCTTGAGGCTTGCCCCTCATCCGGCTGCCGCCACCTTCTCCCCGCACGCGGGGAGAAGGGATATGCTGCACCGGCCTCCTCAATCTCAACGTTGCGTTTGGCACGTCCCCTCGCCCCGTCGGAAGGGGGAGAGGGTTAGGGTCGCCCTTTCTCTCTGTGGAACCTCGTATCCGATTTATTCCGGCCGCCAGCCGATCTCGATGAGGATGTTTCCGGGCGCCGTGCAATAAAACAGCCAGCCGCCGCGCATGGCGACCGGCGGACCGGACAGATCAGCACCGGCAGCAGCAAGTCCGGCATGGACCGCATCGACATCCGTCTTTTCGGGCAGGATGAAGCCGACATGATAGGTCTGGCGCCCCATCTCCACCTGATCGGCGGTGCCGAATTTTGCGATTGCGTGGCTGAGGACGATTTCGAGGCCGGCATCGTCTTCGAGGATCGCCAGGCCGTTCTGGCCGCGCATATCCCTAAGTCTCAGACCGAAATGGCGGATGAAGAAATCCGCGGCGGCAGCGATATCGGGTACGTGGAAGTCGAGGTGGTTCAAGCGCATGACAGTCTCCGTTCGAAAAAATCCCGGGACTGCCTTTTGCCGTCTCCGCACGCCGCCGGGATCCCGCATCTTGGTGCGGATCACGTCGCGGGTTCTCGTGCCATGGCACGGAGCAGAGCTTCCGTGAGAGCGCGCTTGACGCTCGAACGGGAGGGACCGGGCTTACCTCAACCGATCCTGCCTTTTTCGACGATGCCGATCTAGCAGACGGCACCGGTTTCGGCAAGGATGCGTCGGCGCGCCTGGAGGATCGGGATTTTCACCCTAATATCCATAGGTGATGTCGCGTCCGGCAGTCGATCACGACGTCCCCGGGAATGCTTCCCAAAGGATTGAGGAGCGGCATGGGCATTTGTGTCGTGAACTCTCTCCGGCAAGGCGTAGAGTGACACAATTCACGGCATTGGGAGGGATGGACATGAAACCTGCAATCATCGGCCTCGTCGGCACGCTCGTTCTCGCGGGATGCAGCAGCGTCAGCTACAGCGGCCCGGGCCTCGAACCCATCCCCGGAAGTATCACCTATAGCGGCCAACCGCGCACCAAGCTCACCAAATCGCCGGTTGGTTCCGCCTTTCCGCATGATTTCATCGACCAATACGGCCGGCAGGTGGAGGAAACCTACATCATCCAGCCCGACCGGAGCCTGATCATCGCGCATCGGCAATATAAGCCGATCCGGTTCTTCGGGGATTAGGCTTGGCCGGCGTGGTTTGCGGGATGGAGCGGGTGAAGGGGAATATCCCTCAATTGCGAACGGAGGCCATGGGCTGGATCAAGTCCGCTGTGTCTTCGGCAAGCGCGTCGACCGCCGCTTAACGGACTTCGAGTCTGGATTTCAGCCCGCGCCGGATCAACCCGTCAGGGCCAGCCAATCACCGATCGTTTTTCCGTAACGCCGTGTGGAGCGGATTGCCGGAGCCGGCCGCTGTTGGGTTGCCACCGTCCTTCGGATTTCACGCGGGCTCAGCCCGAATTCGTGGATGAAGGCGCGCGTAAAATTGGCGGCGACCTCGAAACCGGCGGCTTCTGCGATTTCTGAAATCGGCCTGTGGTCGGCCGAATTGCTGAGATCCGCATAGGCCTGCAGCAATCGCCGCTTGCGAATATAATTGAGCACGCCTCCGCTCGCCTCAAACAGTTGATAAAGCCGCGTACGCGAAATCCCCAACGCGCGGCACATCACTTCCGGTGTCAAGTTTTCCGAATGGAGATTGACGTGAATGTAGCGGTGTGCCCGCTCCATCAGTCCCATGTTGGTCTGGTTTTGACCGGTATCAGTCCTTGTGGACGATGCGGCGCCCGCAACGACCATATCGCCGATGGTTTGGATGATCCGAGGCACTTCCTCTATCGTCAGATTGCCGAGGTTCGTTTCGAGGCCCGTGAGATAGCCCGTGAGCAACTCGGCGTGGCTGCCCGAAAGAACCGTGTTGCCGGCGCTCTGGAGAAGGCTCGCGTCGCGAGCCAGCAACTCATACGGCAGGAACACGAGCAAAGCTTCGGTATCGGTCATCCGTCCGCGATAGGGGCTGCCGAGAGACATGAAAAGTATCTCGCCGGCGCCGGTCTCGGTGACACGACGGTTGACCTCGGTCCAGGCCTGGCCGCTGCGCTGCAGGCCGACGTTCCAATGGTCGATGGGGCTCGATCGAAGCATGGCCTGATCGCGGACATATCTGTGGGCATGCGCGCGCTGCTGGACGATCAGGATATCGCCGAGATGCCAGCCGGTCTGCTCCGCGAGGAATCCGTCTTCGGGTGATTTTCCCTCCGGCAGATGAACATCCACGAGCGGCGCCATATGTGCCCGCCAGGCCTGGAATTGTTCTGCCGGTGGCAGGTCCTGCGTCGAGAATCGCAGCGGCTCGAGTGCAGGAGAGGCATGGGGCGGGCGTTCCTTGCGCATGGCCGGTTCACGCGGCCAGCGCCGCCGCTCCATATGCGCCGGCCGTTCCTGTTCCGCGGCAGGATCATCGTCGGATTCAGACCCTGTAGCCATCCAATTCCTCCAGCGCATAACCCGACCCGAGCCATGGAAATTGAGAAAAGCAATTGTTTTTGCGGCTGAAATCTCCGCAGAACTCCGTCTGAAAAAGCGGAAGTGCCCGAAGAGTCTCCTCCATAAGTTGTTTATCATATTCCTTTTCGCTCTGAAATGTACGGAGCGATAATTTCCAGGACGTGAGGATAACGACAATTGCCTTTCCTAGCTGTATCTAAATAAGCATCGGTTCATTCAAAAAGAAAAACCGGACGAACAAAATATTCGCATGATCGAACGACTTGGTTTCGCGATATGTCGAAGTAAATATCGAATATCTCATAGCAAAATCTGAAAACACGGGAGGTAGTCGTGAACTATCTTGGTAAGATTCGTGCGCGCTCTGTACAAGCTTCGGCTCGTGATGCAAATTGTCCATCCGGAATACATCGCGCTCCCAAGAGAGTTCTTGTCACCGGCGGTGCAGGTTTCCTCGGATCGCATCTCTGCGAGACGCTTTTGGCCGCCGGACACCAGGTGATCTGCCTCGACAATTTTTCCACCGGCATGCGGCGCAATATCGCCGATCTGAAGCGAGTCGATCGCTTCAATGTCGTCGCCCACGATATCGTCCACCCGCTCGATCTGGAAGTCGACGAGATCTATAACCTCGCCTGCCCGGCATCGCCCCCGCATTATCAGGCCGATCCGATCCATACGACAAAAACCTGCGTGCTGGGCTCCCTCAACCTTCTGGAGCTGGCCGCGCGCACCGGCGCACGCATCCTTCAGGCATCCACCTCCGAAGTCTACGGCGACCCGAACGTCCATCCGCAGGTCGAAAGCTACTGGGGCAACGTCAATTCGTTCGGGCCACGCTCCTGCTATGACGAGGGCAAGCGGTGCGCCGAGACGCTGTTCTTCGACTTCCACAACACGCACGGCGTCGAGATCAAGATCATCCGCATCTTCAACACCTACGGCCCGCGGATGCGTCCGGACGACGGCCGCGTCGTCTCGAATTTCATCGTTCAGGCCCTGACGGGGCAAGACATCACGATATATGGCGACGGCTCCCAGACCCGCTCGTTCTGTTTCGTCGATGATCTCATCGGCGGCATGGTCCGCATGATGGCCTCACCGTCGTCGCTGACGGGGCCTGTCAATCTCGGTAATCCGGGCGAATTCACGATCCGGGAGCTGGCCGAGCAGGTGATCGGATTGACCGGTTCCCGGTCGCAAATCATCCATCGCGCTCTGCCGGTTGACGATCCCCGTCAGCGTCGCCCCGACATTTCGCTTGCCATGCAGGAACTCGACTGGCGGCCGAAGATCGACTTGTCGAGCGGCCTGCGTCAGACGATCGACTATTTCGATGGCGTTCTCACCCGTCCGGCACGCGAGCTGGAGGCGGTCTGATGGATGCGCCCCGGGTCCTGGTCACGGGCGGCGCCGGCTATATCGGCAGCCACACCGCCAAGCTCCTCCGCTCGGAGGGGATTGAGCCTGTCGTCTACGACAATCTCACGACCGGAAACCGTTCGTCCGTGCGCTGGGGCCCTTTCGTCGAAGGTGACGTCCTCGACTCGTCATGCCTAATCGAGGTCATCGAGAAATATGCTCCCGATGCCGTCATCCACTTTGCCGCCTCGGCCTATGTCGGCGAGTCCGTGGAAAACCCGGCGAAATATTACAACAACAATGTCTGCGGTGCATTGTCGCTTATCGATGCCTGCCGGCAGACGGGGCTTCAGAACGTCATCTTCTCATCGAGTTGTGCCGTCTACGGCGTCCCCTCCGTGCTGCCGATCGATGAGACATTGCCGAAGGCTCCGATCAATCCCTACGGCAAGACCAAGCTGATCTTCGAGCACATGCTCGCCGATTATGCGGCGGCCTACGGCCTGCGGTATGTTGCCCTGCGTTACTTCAATGCCTGTGGAGCCGATCCGGACGGCGAGCTTGGCGAATGGCACGTTCCGGAAACCCATCTCATTCCGCGGGCGCTGCTGGCCGCGGCCGGCCGGATTCCGCACCTGGAGATATTCGGCGATGATTACGATACCCCTGACGGGACCTGCATAAGGGACTATATTCACGTCGCAGATCTCGCGCGCGCCCATGTTCAGGCCTTCACCCATCTCGCCAAAGGCGGAGCAAACCTCGCTATCAACCTCGGCACCGGGCGGGGTTATTCCATCAGGGACGTGCTGCGCGTGATCCAGGAAACGACCGGCTGCGAAGTCCCGGTCGTCATCCATCCACGCCGGCCGGGCGATCCGCCCAGCCTCTACGCCGACGCCAGCCTGGCCCGCGAGACGCTCTGCTTCCAGCCTCGATATTCCGACCTCGAAACCATCGTGCGGACGGCGGCTCCGTTCTTCGGTCTGGAGGCGCGCGCATGACCGAACTTGCGATTACCCAAGCGACGCATGCTCCGGAACCCTCCCGCGAGCCGCTTCTTGTCCCGGTTCTGACCGGACATCGGCGGGCCGAATATCTGTTCTTGGCAGCCGTATGGGCCTGCGCCTTCGCCTATTTCTGGATCTGGTGGTTGGAGCCGCGCCATCACGTCGATGCTTTCGGCACGATTACGGTGAGCCTCGTTCTTGCCTGGGTTACCGCTCTGCCGGCCTATTTCATCGTCGTCTTCTATCGGGCGGCAAGACCGAACGGTCCCTTGCGCCTGCCGGCGGGCAGTCGAGTAGCCATGGTCGTGACCAAGGCGCCGGCCGAACCCTTCTCGGTCGTCAGTGAAACCCTGCTGGCAATGCTTGCCCAGGAGGTGGAACACGACACCTGGCTTGCCGACGAAGACCCTTCCCCCGAAACTCTCGACTGGTGCTCCGGGCACGGGGTCCTCGTCTCGACCCGCAAGGGGCGATCCGATTATCATCGGACGTCGTGGCCCCGACGCACGCGGTGCAAGGAAGGCAACCTCGCCTTCTTCTACGACCACTACGGCTACAGCCGCTACGATTTCGTGGCGCAACTCGATGCGGATCATGTTCCCGCGCCCGACTATCTCTTCCACATGCTGCGTCCGTTCGCCGATCCAAAGGTCGGCTATGTCTCGGCCCCCAGCATTTGCGACAAGAACGCTTCCGAAAGCTGGTCGGCACGTGGAAGGCTCTATGCCGAGGCCAGCATGCATGGTTCGCTCCAAGCCGGTTACAATGGCGGCCTGGCGCCGATGTGCATAGGGTCGCATTACGCGGTGCGTACCGTCGCCCTCAAACAGATCGGCGGCCTCGGTCCGGAGTTGGCTGAAGACCATTCGACGACATTGATGATGAATGCCGGCGGCTGGCGGGGTGTGCATGCGCTGGATGCCATCGCCCATGGTGACGGCCCCAGAACCTTCAGCGATCTCGTGACGCAGGAATTCCAGTGGTCGCGCAGCCTGGTCATGGTGCTGTTGCGGTACTCGCCGAGCCTCCTCGGCCGGCTGCCGCCCCGGCTCAAGTTCCAGTTCCTCTTTTCGCAACTCTGGTATCCGCTTTTTGCGTTCTTTATGTTGCTCATGTTTGCGTTGCCGATCATCGCGCTCGTGCGCGGCCAGAACTTCGTGACGGTGACCTATCCCGATTTCCTGGCGCATTTCGCACCGCTTTCTATCGCTCTCGTGGTGATGGCTTATCGCTGGCGCGCCAGCAGCTCGTTCCGCCCCTACGACGCCAAGATCCTGAGCTGGGAATGCATGCTCTTTCTCTTTGCCCGCTGGCCCTGGGCGCTCGCCGGCACGCTGGCTGCGGTGCACGATTTTGTAACAGGCTCCTTCGTCGATTTCCGCGTCACGCCGAAAGGCCGGTCCGAAGTCGATCTGCTGCCGGTGCGTGTCCTGGCGCCCTACGCTTTGCTGGCGCTCATTGCGGTATTGCCCGCCCTGGCAATCGGCGATGCCGGCGCTTCCAAGGGGGCTTACTTCTTTACCGTCCAGAACGCGGCAATCTACTGCGCGCTGCTGTTGGTCATCGTCGGGCGCCATTCGAAGGAAAATACTGTTGCGGCGGCCCCACGTTTCTACCGTCCGGCGATGGCGACCGTGCTTCTTGCGCTCGTCGCGCTGCCGGGGGTTGCAACCGTCATGCGCGGAAAGGATGCGACCGAGGCACTTGCCTGGGGCAGCGGCCGCCTTCAGCTGTTCGAAGAGCGCTATGCCGTCGCCGGTGCAGGCCGGGGCGGGACCGCCCTGCGCACGATCTTTTTCAAACCACGATGGATTTCCGATCCGGAGGAGATCCAACTGAGAACCGATGCCGCTCACCCGGATGTGCGGCCGAGCGTGGAGGAAGTACACAATGCATAGCCCATCCAAAATAGCCCTGTTGTCGTTAACCGGCCTGTTGCTGTCGGGAGTCGCGATCCTGCCGACCGCTCTGGGCAGCTCTGCCGAAGGGCAGCCGCTTGCAATGACGACATCGTCCATTGCGCCGCCGGCCAAAATGCCGGTCGTCACGAAGGAGTCGATCACGTTCGGCGCCTATGATCCGCACGGAGATTTAGGCGCCTCGCCCGATTCGAAGATCGAACACCTCTTCCTGCCCTGGGAAGATGTCGATCTGCAGACGCTCGCCGTCGCCGACAATTATGCGCAAGCGCGTGGCCGCACCCTGCTGATCTCGGTCGAGCCCTGGACCTGGTCACCCGATTGGCGCCAAACCTCGCAGGAACTGCTGCACAGCATCCTCAACGGTTCGCGCGATGCGAACATGGCCGCCGTCTGCTCGACTGCTGCCAAGCTGAAAAGTCCGGTCATCATTCGCTGGGGACAGGAAATGGACGAAACCGACAGCCAGTTCTCCTGGTCGCATTGGCAGGGCGCCGATTATGTCAAAGCCTATCGCCGGATGGTGGATGTCTGCAAGGTCCACCTGAAGACGGCCAAATACATGTGGTCACCGAAGGGCAATGAGGGGCTTCAAGCCTTTTATCCCGGCAACGATGTCGTCGATCTCATCGGGCTCTCGGTCTTTGGCCTGGAGCAATACGACAGGGACAAGACTGGCCGCGACCAGACGTTTGCCGAGCACCTTGCGCCCGGATACGCCCGTGTCGCTGGTTACGGCAAGCCCATCATGGTTGCCGAACTCGGCTACGAGGGCGACGAACCCTTCGTGCGAAGCTGGGCTGAGAGCGTAACGAAACGCTATCCCCAGTTCCCGGCCCTGAGCGCCGTTGTCTACTTCAACGACCGTGAAGTCTATCCGTGGCCGGACGGCTATGGCCGCCCCGACTGGCGGATCGTCCGCCAAAGCATCAATTGAATTAGAAGGAACCTGAACATGTCCATGCTTCAAAAAATGCTCCTGGCCGTGGCCCTGACCAGCGGTATCGCTACGGCCGCGTCCGCTGCCGGAACCAATGAGCCTGCGGGGATCGAGACCGCAAAGCCGATGAGCAGCGCGGAAATCTATCGGCTCTACAACCAGAATTCCTGGATGTGGAAAGCCGGCGCCGGCTACTTCTCCGCAAAGGCGCGTCGCTTTACCGCCTGGTCGCGGGAAAATGGCTCGCCATCCTTCGGCATGGGCCGCTGGTTCATCACGGAGTCGGGTAAACTCTGCTTCAACGCCGACTGGCACGCCAAGACCGGAACGGCGACGGCAATCACCTGCTTCAGCCACCGCAAGAAGGGCGGCCTGATCTATCAGAAACGCGAACCGGACGGTCAATGGTACGTTTTCAAGAGCGCACCGGCACAAGCCACCGACGAATTCGCAAAGCTTCGCCACGGCGACTACGTGAGGTCTCAATTGGGGAGAATTGAGACGAGCGTCAGTAAGACCAAATAAGGGCGAAGCTAGGGGTTGCGCGCGGCCGAGGCGCCATCTGTATCCTTGTAGGAGCCGATGCCTGCGCGCAACCCTTTTCATAAAAGATCGCGAAGCGCCTTCAAAAGGCGGCGAACGAACGGCCGGGGCCTCGAACCCATCCCCGGCAGCATCACCTATGGTGGCCAGCCGCGCACCAAACTCACCAAATCCCCCGGCTCCGCCTTCCCGCATGACTTCATCGACCAATACGGCCGGCAGGTGGAGGAAACCTACATGATCCAGCCCGACCGGAGCCTGATCATCGCGCATCGGCAGTACAAGCCGATCCGGTTTTTCGGGGATTAGGCTCGTTCGGCGTGGTTTGCGGGAGATGGAGCGGGTGAAGGGAATCGAAACGGCGATTTATCTTATTGTTCTAACACTGTATTTTAAACACGAACAATTGAAATACCTGCCATCGTACCGCAAATTTCGTTGCATGTAGATGGATGTTAGCAGCGCTGTTGGACAACAACCTACGCGGATCGCAGCCTTCCATGCATTTTCTGCTTCCGAATAACCCTCTCGAATAGTTTTTTCGCCAGAGGCTGCTGCTCCTGCAATTGAGAATGGAGCAAAGGGACCCTAATATCCATGGGTCTCCCCGTAAACGTGAGTCGATGTGTGAGCAAATTATACGACCGTAAGGAACTCATCGCTGCGGCTGCGGCATTTGCAGATGCCATATACAACGGGGGAATCCCGGGACGACCAGCTGGCGAAACGCCCTTTCATACCGTCTGTCTTGGCGAACGCTTCATATCCAATCATGCAGTCAAGCTACTACTTGATCCTGAGCCCTCCTATTTCGGACATATCCGACCTCAGTCAGATGGCAGCAGATCCTGCACAAGGCGGCAGCGCGCCATTGAGCAGCACATCACCGCTGAAACTACAAGCTCCGAATGGCGGCGAAACCTCCTCGCCTCCGATCGAGAATGGACTGCGGGCTGACCCGGTCGAGGCCGTAGCTCCCTCGGAACAATGGCAATTCAGCACCCGAGAGGAGGACTGGGGACAAACCTGCTATGCCGAAATTCAGAAGCGTGATGTTAAGGTTGGCTTTATGGGCTCGCCCGGCGAGCATCTCATTGGTTTCGTTGAGGGCGTCTTCAAGGGCGACACCAGAGCGACATGGCACGTGGATGACAAGCGGGCCTATGTATCCGACGGCGGCCAGAACAACTATTTCGGCTGGCATGAATTTGACCAACTGCCGATGGACTTGCTGGATCAGATTTCAAGCGGCAAGGAATTGGCTATTACGGGCGCAAAGGGTGAGCGCACTGTTGTCAGCCTCAAGGGCGCGAGTGAGGCAGTATCCAGGTTCAAGGCCTGCTTCGGCAAGCACTAGCTCCGTTCTATCATGCGCTGTCTGCTGCCCCGCTGATTTTTAAAGCCAATGAAGCAAAGCCGCACTCTTGCGACGACCAGATGTGTAAATCCCTAAGACCAGTCGCCAACGAGTGCCGCAAGAAAACTTCGACTTGTACTTGATTATTTTTGATTTGCCCTATATCGGTTGTCCGCCTCACAAGATTCAGATAAACAGCGATAGATCTAAAGCAGCTCATTAATGCGCGACCTCGCACTTACCATAGGATATTTTCCTATTGCCACTGCCGCGATAGGGCTGTACGCTTATGCTAGATATTTCTATATTAAGAAATATGACTTTTATGTGTATGCATTTTCTTCTCTCTTTCTGAGTATATTTTCTATATCCGTGATATTCTATATCTTTATTGCAAAATCGCTCATCAGTATAGTGATGTCGCAAATATTTTCTGTTTCATTGATGTTTATTTTGGTGCGGCTTGCGGTGAGTCGCGCCGCAGATGGTTCGACGCGTATGTTGGTGGACCGCGGCCTGCCAGCGAAAGCGCTCATTCTAATGGCTCTCATGCCAGCCTCAGTTGTTATCGTGATTGATTGGTTGGTCGAAAATATATCTCCAAGATGCATAGGAGCAAAGTGCGGGGCTCTGGAGTTTGTATTCGGCAGCGATGACGTTTTCAGCCTCTACTACTTCACCAATCTCTATGGAGTAGTTTTTTTAACACTGAGCGCCCTTTCTATAAATGCCCTAACAAGACGATTTCTAGCAAAATTAAAATAGGCAGGACACCATGGCGGATCAATACAATTCTCTGTTCCCGGGCGATCAATACAATTCTGCCATAGAAAACACTCCAAAGACTTATGGCGTTTCCAATGATCAATTTAGAGATACGCTCAATAACACAGCAACTACTATCCAGTTTGCTGTAGATATAGCGAAGGCTTTGTCGGCATACTCTATAGTTGCGACCTACGGCGCTAAAGCTACTAATAAATATTTTACGAAGAAGGCGGTAAGCGCGAGAAGAATACTTGGCTTCGGCCAGAAATTTGAGGGAATCACATCATTCGCCTCTAAGTATGCCTTGGACGTTCGCGCTCTCGCCGGAGTCGGCAAAGCGCTCGGGGAGGTCGCGTTGCCGCTTATGCTTGCCGAGAATGGCTTGGACCTTGCTACTTACGAGGGACGTCATTATTGGACGAGAGCAGTTGGCATTGCCGCTGACGATTTTGCTGGCCTTTCCCTGGGCCTAGGCGTGACTGTTGCCGCAACGGCGACCGCTGTTTTTCTTGCCGCCACGCCTGTGGGATGGGCACTAGCCGGCACCTGGGTTCTGGGTGCGGCCACTGCCGCGGCGTATTCTTACAAGTATGGGTCAGTGGTGCGTAATGGGGTCACTAATGCTCTTGATGATGCAGTGTACGGACCGCCAGAAAAGCCGCAGCGGCCTGCAGTGGATCTGACTTTCCAGCAACTCATGACGCCTACTCCGTCGCCAGCACAAATTTCGGCAACTGATCTGATCACACCAATTCCACCGCCTGTTCCTGTCACTTCAGTCGCACCGCTTACACCTGCATCGCTGCCAGATTTTCGGAACTACTGGGATCCCTCGTCCTATAGTGAGGGCGGCAACTATTCGACATCGTCTGGTCGCGGTGGATCATCTGATATCTACGGTAGCTCTTCATGGGGTGGCGGATCTTCTTCCGTTCAAGACTCTGGAGGTGCTAGCGCACCCGGCAGCAGTGGAGGGGGCGGAAGCTCATTCAGTGGACATGGCAATTCTGGGAGTCACTATACACAGACGCCATTTGAAGGACCGGTGCCAGAGTCTAGACCTTCTGCGGATACCTCTAGTGGTTGGGTGCAGTGGACCAGCGATAAAGGTACGGGTTGGAATCTCAGTGTAGACCACTGGAGTAAAGACAAAGACTTCTACGACAATCATGGACATTACGGGTGGCCGATATTGCTCGATATATCGGGCGGTGGTCTGAACGTGGAGAGCGTTTCATCCTCCTCAAGGTTCGTTGATCTCGACGGCGACGGTTACCAGCATCGCACCGCATGGGCTGGAACGGGCACCGGTGTACTTGTCATTGACGCGGATGGTGACGGCAAGATCAGCCGATCGAGCGAATTCGCTTTTACTGAGTGGGATTCTTCGGCGACGAGCGACCTCGAGGCGCTGAAGCATGTCTTCGATACTAACGGCAACGGCAAGCTCGACGCCGGCGACGCGCAATGGTCGAAATTCCGAGTGGATGTCAACGGCCAGCTTGTCACGCTTGATAGCCTCGGCATCACCTCGATCGACCTGACGCCGAAGGGCAGCGGCCAGACCTTCAGTGACGGCTCCGCCGTCACCGGAACGACCACCTTCACTCGTGCCGATGGCACGACTGGAACCGTCGGCGACGCCATATTAGCGAACGATGATGCCGCGTATATCGTCAAGACGACCAGCACGACGAAGGCTGACAATTCGGTCGAGAAGACGATCCTTGCCTACAATAAGGACGGCAGCCTTGCCTTCCGCAACGTGGTGACGACGAGCGCCGATGGCAAAACCGTCCAGACGCAGTTCGACGACGACGGCAACGGCACCTTGGATCGCTCGCAGACCAATGTGCTGACCACCGATACCTCAGGCGTTCAGACAAAAACCGTCTCCAACTTCAATGCTGACGGATCGCTGTCGGATCGCACAACGACGGTCACCAGCGCCGATCATCTGACCGTGACGACGGCGCTTGACCAGGACGGTGACGGAATCGCCGATCAGCAGCAGACTTTCGTCAAGAACGCCGATGGTTCGACCACGACGACCACGCAGCAACTCAGCGTCAACGGGACGCTCCTGTTTGGAACATCAGTCAATGGCTCGGCCGACGGCCTGACGAAGACGACCAGCCTCGATCGCGACGGCAATGGGGTCTACGACGATATCGTCACCGAGACCACCACAGTCGCGGCGGATGGCAGCCGCACCATCACAGCGATCGATCGCAGCTCCAACGGCAAGCTTCTATCAGAGGTCGACACGTCAACCAGTGCTGACGGCCGCACCATCACCGTATCGGTCGACGCAGACGGTAACGGACCCCGCGAAACCAAAACCGTCACCACATCCACCACGGCAGCCTCTGGCGACATAACGCTGGACACGATCGTCTACAACACCAATGCGTCCTCCATTAAGCGCTCCAAATCGACGACGGTCACCACCGCCGACGGATTGTCAAAGACCACGACGAGCGACCTAAACGCCGATGGCGTCATCGATTTCACCGATACCGATGTGACGGTGATCGACACCACCAGCCGGACGCAGACGGTCCAGCATCGCACCAAGACCGGGACCACGGGCACCCTGCTGTCGCAGACGGTCACGAAGACCAGCCTCGACGGCAAGTCGATCACGATCACCGAGGATGCGAACGGCGACACCAAGACCGACAAACTGACCGAGATCATCGTCGGGACCGATGGGCAGACGACCAACACGGTCAGCACGCTGAACTCCGATGGCTCGTTGATCAGCAAAACCGTCACGCTCACATCCGCCGGTGGCCTGTCGAAGACGATCAGCGTCGATGCGAATGGCGATACCGTCAACGATCTCGTGGTGACGGATGTCATCTCCACCAATGCCGACGGCAGCCGCACGGAAATCGTGACGTCGACGAGCGGTAACGGCACGCTGACCGGCAAGACTATTACGACCACAACAGCCAACAGCCTGACCCAAACCGTCAAGACCGACGCCGACGGCGACGGCGTCTACGAAGATACCACGAAAAGCGTCATCGCTCTTGACAGCACCGGTAAGCGAACGGAAACGGTGAGGAGCACGAGCGTCGACGGCACGCTGAACTCTCAGATCGTCACCGACGTCAGCGCCGACCGCCGCAGCACCACCATCGTGAGCGATGCGGATGGCGACGGCAAGACCGATACGCGCCGGGTCGAGACGACCACAGTCAGCGGCAATGTCAACATCTGGGAGCGGCAATACGCTGCGGATGCGTCGACGATCAGCACGGTAATTACCGACATTAGCGGTAATGGCCTGACCAAGACCGTGTCGGCGGATTTGAACCACGACGGCGTCGGCGACCGGATCACGAACGACCAGACCGTGCTCAATGCCGATGGAAGCAGGACTCAGGCGATCTCTCTGACGAGCAGCGATGCCACGCGTCTCGACAAGAAGACGATCGTCACGTCAGGCAACGGCATGTCGATCACGACGAGCGACTACATCAACGGCGACGAGGTGGTCGACGCCAAGACGACCGATGTCACGACATTCGACACCTACGGGCTGCAGTTCCAAACCGTATCGAACTATCAGGGAACGACGCTGGTAAATTCGACGAAAGTGACGACCAATCTTAACGGCCTCAACGGATCGATCGATTATGATTTGGACGGCGATGGCACGGTCAATCAGACCTTGTCATGGAAAAAAACGCCGCTCGATCCGGCCGGATCGGTCACCACCACCGAAACCGTCAAGGCAACCGACACCGCCGCCACGCTGATCTCACAGAGGATCACCACGGTCAGCGCCGACCAGAAAACGACCACAGTGAACACGAAGATCGACAGCGACACCGTCGATGACTTCGTGGAAACGATAACCATCAACGATGTTGGAACGCAAAAGGACGAAATCAAGCAGTATAAGGCTTCCGGTGTCCTCGAAAGCCAGGCTGTGGTCACCACCTCGGATGACGGGCTGTTGAAGACCTTGAGTTCCGACCTCGATGGTAACGGCATCTTTGAACTCGTCACCACCGACGTCATTGTGCTGAACGCCGGCGGCAGCCGCACCGAGACCATCTCGAAGATGGGCATCGGCGATGCGCTGATCTCCCGCACAACGGCCAATGTCAGCGCCAGCGGCTTGACCAAGACGACGAGCTGGGCCGATGCCAGTGGCACGGTAGTTCGCTCCATGACCGACGTCACCGTCATCAACGCCGATGGCGGCGCCACGGAGACACTGTCCTACTTCAAGGGGGATGGGACGACGCTGGAAAGCAAGACCGTAGCCACGGTCGCTGCTCATGGTCTTACGACCACAGTCACCGTCGATGTCGACGGAGATAACAACGTCGACAAAAAATCGGTCACGACGAAGCAGACCAATGGATCGACAATCCAAACCCTCAGCGACTTTGGCGCCAATGCTGCACTGAAGGATACAAAGACCATCACGACGACAGCAGACGGCCTGACGCAGACCATCGAATACGACACTGACGGCAATGCTACAGTCGACAAGAAGACGACCCGCACGACTGTTCTGAAAGCGAATGGCAGCACGGCAACCACGACGAAGGATATCGTCGCCGGTGTCACCAAGAGCATCGCGCTCACAGAGGTGTCGGGGGACGGCCTGACCGTTACCACCAAGTGGGACACCGCCGGCACCGGCGGTGGCACCACCTTCGACAAGAGCCGGACGGATGTCACCGTCCTCAATGCCAACGGTTCGAAGACGCGGACGATCAGCAATCTGACCGGCACGGCGCTGACCAGCCGCACCCTCGTCACGTCAAGCGCCAACGGCCTTTCGATCACCACCCAGATCGATCCTACAGGCGCCGGCACCTACAGCCAGACGGCGACCGATGTCACAGTCCTGAATGCCAATGGCACGAAGACCAGGACGGTGGAAAGCAAGAAGGCCGATGGTTCGCTGATCTCCAGGACCACCACGACGATCAGCGCCAACGGCCTGATTACCTCATCCAGCCAAGAGCGTCCGGGCTTTAGCAACCAGACCGTTACCGACACGATCACGGTCCTAGCGGACGGTGCCGTTCGCGAGATCGTCGAAACGAAGGACAGCGGCGGAACCCTGATTGGCAGGACCGTCACGCTGACCAGCGCCGATAAGCTGAGCGTCACCATCGACCGAGATGGCAACGGTGACGGCATCGTCGATCAGCGCCAGGAGACGGTCACTGCCAACTCCGGAATCCAGACATCGGTGACGACCAACTTTAAGGCAGATGGAACGGTCAAAGACAGGTCGACCGCTGTCGTATCCGCCGACGGCCGCCTGACGACGACGACCTGGGATCTCGAGGGCAATGGCACGATTGACCGTCAGCGGGTGACGAATTTCACCGCCAATGCCGACGGAAGCAGCACGACCGTCATCTCGGATACGGATCTTCTGACCGGCACGCTGGCTGCGAAGACGACGACCCAGACCTCTGCAGACGGCAGAGTGAGGACGACGTCGAAGGATATCAATGGCGACGGAACGAACGATCAGAGCGAAACCGTCACCATCGATTCCACCGGCGCCTCAGTGTCCGTAGTCACCAACAATGCAACGGCGCGACTGGTTTCCAACCTGACACCGGGCGGTGTCTACTGGACCCAGGCAATCGCCGCGAAGATCGAGACGACCACGTCAGCGGATGGCCGCACCAAGATCGCCAAATACGATTATGACGGCAACGGCGTCTACGAGACCGTCATGCAATCGACCATCCAAGTCGACGGCTCTATCGTCACGGCAGTGACCGAAACCAACGCCAGTGACACGGTGACGGCCAAGGGCACGATCTCGACCAGCGCAGATGGCCTGATCACCAAGCTGTCGAAGGATGCGGGCAACAACGGCACCATCGATCATACCGAGACGGCGGTGATGCATGCCGACGGTTCGATCACCCTGACCAAAGTCGATCTCACCAGCGGAGCAATGACGCAGACGACCACCAATATCGTCACCGCCCTCGGCTCGCTTGTCTCCAGCCTCACGACGGACTCGGCTGGCCGCAAGACCGCGCAGACCATTTTCGCCGCGGACGGAAGCTCTGTGACGACGACCTATGATGGGGCGAGCGGCAAGCAACTGAGTGTCGCCAATGCAAATAAGGCCGGCTTGCTGACAACCGTCACTTTCTACGACCCGCTGAGTGCGCAGACATGGAAAAGTGTCGAGCAGCAATATGACTCTGCCGGCAAGAAGACGTTGGAAAAGCAGTTCTACGACGACGGATCGCGGATCGAGATCAGCTTCGATCCATCGAATGCTGCGGCGTGGTCGCAGATTCAACAGAACTACAATGCGGCAGGACAGCTGACTTACAAGCTTGAAACGGCCGACAATGGAACGAAGACCGCCTATGATGTTGCCGGCACCCAGTCATGGTCAACCATCAAGCAATCTTATGACACTGCAAATAGGCTGGTCGGGGTCGATCAAGCCAATGACGACGGCACACGCTATGTTGCCAGTTACGATCCCGCCAACGCGGCGGCATGGTCTCGTGTCGACTATTCCTACAACGCGAGCAATCAACTCACAGCTCAGAACACTTATTACGATAACGGTGACAAACGCTGTGAGGCTTGGGATCGGGCGAGCGCTGTAAACTGGTCATATCATCTTGTGATCCAGAATAGCGCCGGACAGACGACCTACGAAGAAACGACCTTCGATAGCGGTCAAACCGATAAGACGACTTATGACGTCGGTAACGGTCAGCCTTGGAGATTCCAGACTGCATCATACTCATCGTCCGGCGCCCCCATGCAAATATTCACGCAAATGGATGAGGCCAAGAAGTGGTATTACGAATACTTTGACTATCTGAATAACAAGTCGTGGACCAGAGACATCATTCGCTTTGACAGATACGGCGTCAAAACCAGTGGCGATACCTATTTCGATGACGGCACCCGCATAGAATACGAGTACCATTCCGACAAGGGTGGCACCTTGGATTGGTGGAAAAAGTATGATGCGCAAGGGCGTGTCATTCAAAGATATGATGCCAATTCGCCGATCCTCCTGGACCTGAATGCCGACAGCCATGTTGATCTTCGGCCGCTTGACTCGCTCGCCACATCGGTGGGATTCGATTGGGATGGCGATGGTGTGGCCGACGAAACAGCCTGGGTCGGTCCTCAGGACGGCTTCCTGGCAATCGATCTCGGTGCGGACGGAACGGCCGGCGCCGATGGAAAGATCGACCAAGCGCGGGAGCTGGCGTTCAGCCTTTGGAACGACAGTGCGACCTCCGACCTTGACGGTCTCCGTCGTGCCTTCGACACCAACCACGACAACGTCTTCGACAAGAACGACGATCGTTGGAGCGAGTTCCGAGTCTGGCGTGACCTAAACCAGAATGGCGTCAGCGACGCCGGCGAACTGCAGACGATGACGGACGCCGGCATCCGGTTGATTAATCTGATATCGAGCAGCGACGGCGCGCAATCCTTCGCCGATGGTTCGATGATCACCGGCACCAGCTCCTATCAAACCGTCGCCGGCACCACCCAATATCTGGTCGGTGACGCAGTCCTTGCTTCGCGGTCCAGTCAGGCGGCCAATGTCGCATAACAACATCTCCTGCCTGATGCCGTCGCTGTACAGCGCCGGCATATCCGCCTTTCGCTGATCCCGCACATGGTAGACATTCAGACAGCGCCCGATCGCGACGCGATGGCGGCGGAGAGCAACGGTGCATCCGAAACAGCAATCGCCGACAGCGGACTGGCGGCGATCTCTGCTGTTGCCGGATATTTCAGGATCGCATCGCGTCCGGAGACGCTGAGCCGTGAGCTTGCGCTGACCGCGCCGGCTGCACGCGACGACCTGCTGCGGTCGGCAAAGATCGTCGGCCTGAAGGCGCGCACCGTCCGCGTGGACAAGATCAAACGCCTGACAACGCTTCCGGCGCCGGCGCTTGCCGCGCTAAAGGACGGCACCTTCGCCGTCTTTGCGGGCGTGGCCGCCGAGGGGCGATATCGGCTGATCAATCCTATCGATTTCTCCGCCCGCAATGTCGAGGCGGACGAGCTTCTCGATCTGACCTCGGGCGAGTTCATCCTCGTCCAGCGCCGTTTCGCCGGCCCTGGCGCCTCGCAGCAGAATTTCGGGTTTCGCTGGTTCCTGCCGGCGATCTGGCGCTATCGGCGGGCCTTTGGCCATGTGCTGATCGCTTCGCTCGTCATCCAGATCTTCGCACTGGTGACGCCGCTGTTTTTCCAGGTCGTCGTCGACAAGGTGCTGGCGCATCGCAGCTATTCGACGCTGATCGTGCTCGTCGTCGGCCTCGCGGCCGTCGGCCTCTTCGACGTGGTGCTGCAATATCTTAGAACCTATGCGCTGTCGCACACGACCAACCGCATCGACGTCGAACTTGGCCGCCGTCTGTTCCGGCATCTCCTGAACCTGCCGCTCAGCTATTTCGAAACGCGCGCCACCGGCCAGACCGTCGCGAGGATTCGCGAGCTGGAAACCATCCGCAATTTCCTCACCGGTCAGGGACTGTTCTCCGGTCTCGACCTGATCTTCACCGTCATCTTCATCTTCGTGCTGTTTTCCTATTCCTCGAAGCTCGCGTGGATCGTCGTCGCCTCGATCCCCTTTTACATGGCGATCGGTTTTCTGATCCGCCCCTTCCTCAAGGAGCGCATCGACGAGAAGTTCGAGCGCGGCGCCTTCAGCCAGCAGCTGCTCGTCGAGACCGTGGTCGGCATACAGACGCTGAAGGCATCGGCGGTCGAGCCGGTGGTCTCCTCGCAATGGGAAGAGCGGCTGGCTGCTTACGTGCGCTCGTCCTTCCTCGCGACCATGCTGGCGGCCAAGGGTCAGAACGCCATCCAGTATGTCAACAAGATCACCTCGGCCGCCCTGCTGCTCTTCGGCGCACAGGCGGTCATCGATGGCGAATTGAGCGTCGGGGCCTTGGTCGCGTTCAATATGATCGCTGGACAGGTCTCCCAGCCGATCCTGCGCCTGTCGCAGCTCTGGCAGGATTTCCAGCAGGTGCAGGTCTCTATCGCCAGGCTCTCGGATATTCTCAATGCCCCGCAGGAGCCACGGCCGAGCGTTGCGGTCAGCCTGCCGCCGCCGAAGGGGGCGATCAGCTTCAAGGCGGTGAACTTCCGCTATTCGCCCGATGGCCAGGACGTGCTCAAGGACATCAATTTTTCGATCCGGCCGGGCGAGGTCATCGGCATCGTCGGCCCCTCCGGCTCCGGCAAGTCGACGCTGACCAAGCTGGTGCAGCGCTTCTATATCCCGAACAACGGCCAGGTCTTTGTCGATGGCCAGGATATCGCCCAGGTCGATCCGGCCTGGCTGCGGTCGAATATCGGCGTGGTGCTCCAGGAGAACATGCTGTTCAACCGGACGATTCACGACAATATCTGCATGGTCAATCCGGCCATGTCGCGGGCCGCCGCCATTCAGATGGCGCGACTGTCAGGCGCCGACGAGTTCATCGCCAAGCTGCCACGCGGCTACGATACGCTGATCGAGGAGCGCGGCGCCAATCTTTCCGGCGGCCAGCGGCAGCGTCTGGCCATTGCCCGCGCGCTGGCCACCAATCCGCCGATCCTCATCCTCGATGAAGCGACAAGTGCGCTCGACTATGAGAGCGAACGTATCATCCTCGGCAATATGCGCGAGATCGTTCGCGGCCGCACCGTCATCATCATCGCCCATCGCCTGGCGACCGTACGACACTGCAACCGCATCATCGGCATGAAGGACGGACGCATCGTCGAAGAGGGAACACACGAGACGCTGCTTGCCCGTCCGAACGGGCTCTATGCCCATCTGTGGCAATTGCAGACGGGGCCAATCCAGTCATGAACCAGGCCGTCCAACCTCCCCGGCTTCCACCGAAGCCGCAGAAACGCTTGCAGGTGGATAACGAGTTCCTGCCGGCTGCACTCGAGATTCTCGAAACGCCGGCATCGCCGATCCGCACGGCGCTCATTTGGTTCATCTGCCTGTTCACCGCCGGCGCACTGATCTGGAGCTATGTCGGCAGATTCGATATCGTCGCGACAGCTCAGGGCAAGATCCAGCCGACCGGACGCGTCAAGGTGATCCAATCGATCGAGGTCGGCAAGACGATCGCGGTTCCGGTCTCGAACGGCGCCAAGGTGGAAGCCGGAGACATTCTCGTCGAGCTTGACCCAACCGAAGCCCGGGTCGAGGTCAACACGCTGTCCACCAGCCTCGCGGCACTGCGGGCAGAAGTCGCGAGACGTGGCGCGGCATTGGCCGAGGTTAACGCCTGGCAGCGTGGCGATCTCTGGAGCGGAACGCGAAGGATTGAGATCGTCCCCGAATTCGCCGATTCCATACCGGCGGAGATCCGCACGCGCGAGGCGCTGCTCTACACGTCCGATCTCGAGCAGCTCGCATCGACCCTCGATAGCCTCGCGGCCCAGCGCAATCAGCAGTTCGCCGCGCTCAAGAGGTACACCGAGATGGTCACCGCTCAGCAGGCGCTGGTGGCCACGCTTGCAGATCGTGTCACCATGCGCTCCAACCTCGTCGATCTCAGCGCCGGATCGAGATCCGGCGTCATCGATGCGGTTGAAATCAGGCAGAAGGAAGAGGCAACACTCGCCGAGCAGATCGGTCAGCGGGCGGAAGCGGAAACCGCGATCGTTACGGCGGCAAGCGAAGGCCTGAAAGCCATCAAGACCTTCGTCGCCGACAATGCTCAGAAGCAGGCGGCAGCATCACGAGAGATCGACGAGAAGGAACAGCAGCTGGTCAAAGCGGCCAAACGGCTGGAGTCGATGACGATCAAAAGCCCGATCAATGGCGTCGTCCAGACATCGGCCATCACCACGGTCGGTCAGGTGGTGACCGCTGGCGCCGAACTGATGCGGATCGTCCCGGATGATGCCTCACTCGAGATTGAAGCCTATCTGCCGAACAAGGACATCGGCTTCGTCTCACCGGGACAGCCTGCCGTCATCAAGGTCGAAGCTTTCCCATTCACCCGCTACGGCATTCTCAACGGCAAGGTCACCCGCGTCGCGACCGACGCCATTCCGGAGCCGGATGCACAGCAGCTCGAAGGCCAGCCGGCAAAGGAGCTGCAGAGCGTGATCCCGATCGGCAATGCCCAGCGTGTCCAAAACCTTGTCTTCCCCGTCACCATCAAGCCGGATGTCGCAAGCATCGATATCGATGGAACGCGCGTTGCGCTTTCGCCCGGCATGTCCGTCACCGTCGAAGTCAAGACCGGCAGCCGGCGCATCCTCGAATATCTCTATTCCCCCCTCGCCGAGGTCGCTTCAGAGGCGATGCAGGAGAGATGAGCAGCTCGTTGTCCAACGGGTCTTTTCCGTGTCGGCGATCGTCAGTTCCAAGAGATAGAAAAATATTTGGCGACGTACCCCGGTCTTCGGCAATGGCATTGACAGCTGTGAGTTGGTCTATGACTGCCGATATTTTCGAGTCCATCCACCTTGTCCACAAGGGAGAGTTACAGCTCGATCCCCTTGATGCACAGGCTGCCTCGATCGCAATCAACCCGCGTGTTTCGGCTTGCCGTGTTGAGAGATTTGATGTCGAGAGGAGGAAGGTCGCAATCATGCAATCGGAGCTTAGCTGTGGACGCAAAACGAACCGGACAAAAGCAGCGTCGGACGATCAAAGCCGAGGGAGCTCATCCTGTTGATGCCCACGTGGGGCAGCGCATTCTTTTAGCGCGCCAAGCCAAGAGAATGTCTCAAAAGGTTCTCGCGGACCAGCTCGGCATAACCTTTCAGCAAATTCAGAAGTACGAGAAGGGTAAGAACCGCGTCAGTGCGTCAGTGCTCTACGGGATCACCTGCGCGCTGGACGTGCCCGCCACCTATTTCTTCGACGGATTGGGGACCGGTGACGGGCCAGCGCCGGTGGCTACTCCTCTGGCAGTGGAAAATCTGAAGGCGCTTAAGCCATTGTTCACTGTCCAGGAAAATGTGAATCTCTTGCAAAATTATCTGCGAGCGCCTTTAGCCGTCCGGAAAGCGGTTCGCTCCCTGCTTTCCATCGTAGCAACGGAGGAGACATAGGCTCCAATTCAGCGCAACTGATCGGACGGCTGCCACCAATTTGTAAATTCCGGTGCACCGCTCTCGGCCAAAGCACTTCCAACATGCAAAAAGGGTGTGTTGTCGGCGAGTTTTCCGCCGATGATTGCTCTTAATTCGCGTGCTTTGCTCCCACGCCCGGCAAGGCGTTCAAATGGATCAGCATCGCGTCGTCCCTATCAGGTTGGCCGGAGAACTTGTTCCCATGAGCCCACCTGGCGCACTTTTCACGCTAATAGGCGTGCAGCCATTTGAAAAAAAGAGCCCGCTCGCCGAGATTGCCTCCGAGGCGATGCAAAAAGGTGAAGCTGGAACCAATGTCAGCCGCCGGTCCTCGTGGGCCTCAGGATCATCTAGCGCGTAACACGAGGGTATAGCCCTACGTGACAGTGAGCAGGTTACCAGACCGACCGTCACATCAGTCTTGACGCCGACTATTTGTGACAAGGTAGCCTCGGGCCTAAAACCTGAGGTGACAAATGACAAAAATCGGATACGCCCGCGTTAGCACGATCGACCAGGACTTTGAACTTCAGCAGCAGCGCCTAAGGGCGGAGGGCTGCCTAATCGTACGGGCAGAAAAGGTGTCAGGCGCGAGTCGCGACGGTCGAACAGAGTTGGCAACCGTCATCGAATTTCTCCGCGAGGGCGACGAACTGGTCGTAACGCGCCTGGATCGCCTCGGCCGTGACACCCGCGACGTTCTGAATATCGTACATGAGTGCGAACAGCGCGGTGCCTGCCTGACTATCCTCGATCCCCATGTATCGACCCGCGGTGAGATGGGTCACGTAATACTCACGGTGCTGGGTATGGTTGCGCAGATGGAACGCCGCTTCATCAAAGAGCGCCAGCGAGAAGGTATCGAGCGGGCTAAATCAGCCGGCCGCTACACCGGAGGCAAGCTTCGAGTTGACTATCAGAAAATTAGACAGCTGTCGGCATCAGGCATCGGCGTAACAGCGATCGCTAAGGAAATCGGTTGCTCGCGAATGCAGGTTTACCGGGTCCTTAACGCGGCGGGCACATGAATACGTTGCCCTTTCAATATCCATGTCTCTCGTCGAAGGCGTGTCACGTCAGGGATTGGACCCGACGCTACGACGCTACACGGGGCAGTTTGGGACTTCGACGTTACGGTTCGAATGAGCAGGAAGTGGCATACCGGTTGCTATATTTAAATATGCGGATAACGCCGCCCAGCTCGATTCACTTATTGCCGGCTGCAACTTAAACCATATTCTAGGTAAACTATTTCGTAAAACGCGAAGTAAGTATTGGGTGATTTTGATTAGGCTATTTGCAAGGGGCGGTGGAATGAGGTGGCAAGACGTTGAAGATCAGGTATGTCGGATTGCGGAAATGCATTGGAACGCACCCTGTCGCCCTGAAGACATCCACGGAATAAGATGTGACGGCGTCATTCGGCTGTCGGCCGACGAAATGGTCGTTCTTGAAATCACAAAAGAAGAAAGTTTGGGCAAGCTGCGCGATGACATTGCGAAGCTCAGTTCTATCCGTAATGCAAACTTTCATAAGCAGATTTTCACGAGATGCTACTTCATCACTGAAGAAGACGCGTCCTCGCTTAAAACGACTGGAGTCGCGCAAAACGTAACAGTTATGAGTGTCGACGAGTTTTCGGAGCACTTTATCGGGACCCGGCAATACGCCTACATCCGAACCTTGCGGGAATTCGGCAGTGCAGTTGATCCGGAAACAGGATCGCCTGACGAATCAGGCTACACCGCTATCCAGTACTGACCTTGCCCCCAAGTTTTATCCAGTTTTGAGTTCGCTCCAGCGGTTTTGGGTTGCTGTATTCGGGGCGGTAGCGGCGGGTTGCGGTGCGGAGCCATTCCGGCTTCGCAGCACCGCATCACGTCGCGGGTTGATTGTCTGAGCGAACTCGGCAGGTGTCATCCAGCCGAGTCCAGAGTGCGGTCGATGATCGTTGTAATCGCTGCGCCAGTTTGAAAGCGCTGATCGAGCATGGGTCAGTGACGAGAAGAGAGTTTCATTCAGGAATTCGTCTCGCAGCCGCCCATTGAAGCTTTCGATGAAGGCGTTCTGGATCGGTTTGCCCGGTGCGATGTAGTGCCATTCCACCTTGGTCCGATCCGTCCATTGCAGGATCGCGTTGCTGGTGAACTCGCTGCCATTGTCGCTGACGATCATCTTCGGCTTGCCTCGTCCCTCGATGATCCGGTCCAGCTCACGGGCAACCCGCAGGCCGGAAAGGGACGTATCGGCGACGAGGCCCAGGCATTCCCTGGTGCAATCGTCGACGACCGTAAGCACCCGGAACCTGCGTCCATCGGTGAGTTGATCCGACACGAAGTCCAGTGACCAGCGATCATTGGCGGCAAGCGGGATCAGCATCGGTGCTCGTGTGCCTATCGCTCGCTTCCGCCCGCCGCGCTTACGCACGGTGAGCTTCTCCTCCCGATAGAGCCGGAATAGCTTTTTGTGGTTCACAAGGTGTCCCTCGCGCCTGAGCAGCACATGAAGGCGTCGATAGCCAAAGCGGCGGCGTTCATTCGCCAACGCCTTCATGCGCTCGCGAAGGCCATGATCGTCGCCGCGGCTGGTTTCGTAACGGATCGTCATTCGGCAAAACCCGATGGCTTTACACGCCCGCCGTTCGCTCATCTCGTGGTGATCCATCAGATGAGCGACAGCTTTCCGCCTTGCTGCGGGCGTCACCACTTCTTTCCCAAAATGTCTTTCAAAGCCGCATTGTCGAGCATCGCATCTGCCAGGAGCCGTTTCAGCTTCGTGTTCTCGTCTTCCAGCGTCTTCAGCCGCTTGGCTTCGGATACGTCCATGCCGCCGAATTTGGCCCTCCATTTATAGATGCTGGCATCGCTGACGCCGTGCTTGCGGCAAAGCTCCGAGACCGGCGTGCCAGCCTCGTGCTCCTTCAGAATGCCGATGATCTGTTCGTCTGTGAAACGATTGCGCTTCATTCCCTGGTCCTCTCAATGGGCCAGAGCTTACTTCAAAATGGATTATTTCAACGGGGCAAGGTCAAGTACGTCGCGCCGGCGAATTCCGCGACCTATAGCGTGGAGGGAATTGCGCAGCTGGTTTCGAGTGGGCGCAAAGTTGTTCTTCTAGGGGAGTTCGGCAGTGGGAAGTCGAGATGCATCAAAGAGGTGTTCGCCCATCTTATAAAAGAAAGCCCCTTCACGCCTATAGATTGCCCTCATTAGGCCGCCAAGCTCCTCACGAGTCGTGAGCGCTGGGTGGCTTACCGGCACATGCCGCTGAAGAGCGCCCCGCAATGCTGAGGTAGGGTCGTTTTCCGCTTTTGCTGTAGCAATAGCGAACCGGAAAACGCGTCCAATTGCTGAACGCGTGGCAAGCGCACTCTCTATCCGCCCACTTTTTTCGATCACGTTGAGGACGTCCAAGACGTCTTTCCCCGAAATTTGGGTTATGGGATAAGGTGAAAGCTTCTTCGCGAGTACCTTTAACATCCACGTGTTTTTGCCGATGGTCGGCTCGGCTCGTTTGTCACGACGCAGCTTGGCGATGAATTCATCGGCGATGACACCGAACGTGTTTCCGGCCGCCGCTTTGGCAGCCAGTTGTTCCCGCTTTTTTGCCAGCGACGGATCTAAACCCTCTGATAGCTTTTTCTTGACTTCATCTCGCCGGGTGCGGGCGTCGGCAAGTCCGAGGGTGGGATAAACACCTAGCGTCAGCGTCTTCCGCTTACCGAAATAGGCGTAGTCGACCCTCCATGACTTACCGCCGGCCGTCGAAACATAGAGATAAAGGCCTTTTCCGTCTGGCAGTTTGTAGGGCTTTTCGGATTTTTTGGCATTTCTAATTTGAACATCGGTCAGCGCCATTTACGGTATTGGCCTCTAAGCTAGCAGCCTTGTACCGCAGTTTTGTACCGAAAAAATTGCTGGATGTCACTGCACCTCGTTGCACTTCGCTACGCGCGCGCGAGGCATGAGCGCTCTTTATGCCACTGATAAGTATGCGTTTATCGGACGTCTGTGGATACTACCACACAACTGGCATGAAGGTGAGTGGAGCGGGTGAAGGGAATCGAACCCTCGTATTCAGCTTGGGAAGCTGCTGCTCTACCATTGAGCTACACCCGCGACGATGCGAGATTTCCAACAGATAGGGGCGGCTGTCAAGTCGCGCCGGATGCAACGTCTCAGATGCGGAAGTGTTTCGAGAGCTTCAGGCCCTGAGCCTGGTAGTTGGAGCCGAGACCGGAGCCGTAGAGGCTTGCCGGCTTTTCCTGCATATGCTCATAGACGAGGCGGCCGACGATCTGGCCGTCTTCGAGGATGAAGGGCACTTCGTGGCTGCGCACTTCGAGCACGGCGCGGCTGCCGCGTCCGCCGGCAGGGGCATGGCCGAAGCCCGGATCGAAGAAGCCGGCATAATGGACGCGGAATTCGCCGACCAGCGGATCGAAGGGGGTCATCTCGGCTGCATAATCCGGCGGCACGTGCACGGCCTCGCGCGAGACGAGGATATAGAATTCGTCCGGATCGAGGATCAGTTCGTTGCGGCCGCGGCTGTGGAGCGGTTCCCAGAAATCGAAGAGGTCGTGCTCGGCCTTCTTGTCGACGTCGACGACGGCAGTGTGATGTTTGCCGCGATAACCGATCAGGCCGTCCTTGTCTCCGGCGAGGTCGATCGACAGGGCGATGCCGCCGCCGGAAACGTTCGGCAGCTTGCTGGCGACCAGCGTCTCGCTCTCATGCAGCTTCAAAAGTTCCGGCTCGCCGAGCAGGGCCTGGCCGACGCGGAAACGGATCTGCGACAGGCGCGAGCCGCGGCGCACGACGATCGGGAAGGTGCGCGGGCTGATTTCGAGATAGAGCGGGCCGGCATAGCCTGATGGAATCTTGTCGAATTCCTGGGCGTAATCGGTGATGACGCGGGTGAAGATATCGAGGCGCCCGGTCGAGCTCTTCGGATTGGCCGAGGCCGACATGTCGGCCGGCAGCGCCAGGCTCTCCATCAGCGGCACGATGTAGACGCAGCCGGTTTCGAGCACCGCCCCCTCGGAGAGGTCGATCACGTGCAGGCTCAGCCGGTCGAGCTTGTCCGACACCAGATGCGAGGGGCCGGGCATGAAGCTGGCGCGCACGCGAAACGCCTTGCCGCCCAAGCGCAGGTCGAGGCTTGCCGGCTGGATCTGGTCGCGGTCCAGCTCCCGCTCGGAGATCAGACGCCCCGTTTCGAACAGCGCGGAGATCGCGCGATCCGCCAGAATTCCCGTTTCGCGAGCCATCATGCCTCATCCATCATTTGCCGCCGACAAAACCAAACTCGGGGAATTGACGCAAGCAGCTAACAGCAGTATTGCAGAATTATCCCGTGGTGATTTGGCCGGTCGGCTTGCAGCCACGTTAAACAAGTGGCTAAAAAGACCGGGTTGAAACCGGTCTGCTTTTGCGACCGGTTTTTTTTGTTATGTGAAGGTGATGGCATGAGCAAGACCTGGCGCCCGGCAACCCAACTCGTCCACGGTGGCACGCTGCGTTCGCAATATGGCGAGACGTCCGAGGCAATCTATCTCACCCAAGGCTTCGTCTACGAGACGTCGGAGGCGGCCGAAGCCCGCTTCAAGGGCGAGACGGAGGGCTTCATCTACGCCCGCTACGGCAGCCCCACCAACGACATGTTCGAAAAGCGCATGTGCATGCTCGAAGGCGCCGAAGACGCCCGCGCCACCGCTTCCGGCATGGCCGCCGTCACCGCGGCGATCCTCTGCCAGCTGAAATCAGGCGATCATATCGTCGCCGCGCGTGCCCTCTTCGGCTCCTGCCGCTGGGTCGTCGAGACGCTGGCGCCGAAATACGGCATCGACTGCACGCTGATCGACGGCCGGGATCTGGCGAACTGGGAAAAGGCGATCACGCCGAAGACCAAGGTGTTTTTCCTGGAAAGCCCGACCAACCCGACGCTCGAAGTGATCGATATTGCCGGCGTCGCCAAGCTCGCCAACCAGATCGGCGCCAAGGTCGTCGTCGACAACGTCTTCGCGACACCGCTCTTCCAGAAGCCGCTGGAACTCGGCGCCCATATCGTCGTCTATTCCGCCACCAAGCATATTGACGGCCAGGGCCGCTGCCTCGGCGGCGTCGTGCTTTCCGACAAGGAATGGATCGACGAGAACCTGCACGACTATTTCCGCCATACCGGCCCGGCCATGTCGCCGTTCAATGCCTGGACTTTGCTGAAGGGCATCGAGACGCTGCCGCTGCGCGTGCGCCAGCAGACCGAGAATGCGGCAAAGATCGCCGATTTCCTGGCCGAGCAAGGCAAGGTCGCCAAGGTGATCTATCCCGGCCGCAAGGACCATCCGCAGGCCGATATCATCGCCAAGCAGATGACCGGCGGCTCGACGCTGGTCGCCTTCGAGCTGAAGGGCGGCAAGGATGCGGCCTTTGCGCTGCAGAACGCGCTTGAGATTATCAAGATCTCCAACAATCTCGGCGACAGCAAGAGCCTGATCACCCATCCGGCGACGACGACGCACAAGAACCTGACGGATGAGGCGCGCGCCGAACTCGGCATTTCTCCGGGCACGGTCCGCCTTTCGGCCGGCATCGAGGATACCGACGACCTGATCGAGGATTTCGCGCGGGCGCTTGCCAAGGTTTCGGCCTGATCCAGAAATAAGCGGCCGGACCTCATTTGGGGTTCGGCCGGGCCGGACCTCACCAAGGTGAGGCCGGATCTCACCAAGGTGAGACGGTGCCGGACCTCACTGCGTGAGGCCGGGGGAACAAGTTTGCCCGCCGCGGCGTTCCGAAACGGAATTAACACTGACAATTAGGCTTAACGTTCGAAAACCTTCGGATCACAGCCATTTCAGCGATGATAATTGTTCCGTTTCTTGACGGACAGGGCCTCTTATAAGATACGGGTAACATATCTTGACTAAGGTGCAAGGCATGTATCGCGCCCTCACAAGAGAGATCGAAGTCGTTGTCGAGCCGTTCTATCTGGAGGAGCAATCCGATCCGGAAGACGATCGCTATGTCTGGGGTTACCGGATTGTCATCAGCAACAATTCCGGCATAGCCGTTCGGCTGGTCAACCGTTACTGGAACATCACCGACCAGAACGGCCAGGTGGACGAGGTGACCGGCCCCGGCGTCGTCGGCGAGCAGCCGCGGCTCAGCCCCGGCGACACCTACGAATATTCCTCCGGCTGCCCGCTCGACACGCCTTCAGGGCTGATGTTCGGCCATTACCAGATGGAAACGGACGACGGCGAGATGTTCGATGTCGACATCCCCGCCTTCTCGCTGGATTCGCCTGGGCTGCTGCGGGTGCTTAACTGAGGCGCATCAATTGAGACGTCATATTCCGTCAGCGCCACGTTCCTGAGACGTCTTCGACGCCCGGCTCCTGGGAGATTGCCGAGGCCTGCTCCTCATCCGCCTGCCGGCACCTTCTCCCCGCTCTTGCGGGGCGAAGGGGACGTGTCGCAACCTCTCCGTTCCCCACCAACCTTTCGTAGGGCACGTCCTCTCGCCGCGTTTTTACGGGGGTCCGCAGGACGGGTCGAGACCAGTGGCTCGACCCCGGCAAGGTTAGGGTGAGGGGCAGCCACTCGCGCGAACCGGACAGCAGTGGTGTCAACTATTCCGCCGGCTGAAGCTCGGCCGGCTCGAAGTGGTAGGTGGTCGAGCAGAATTCGCAGGTCACGGCGATTTCGCCATCTTCCTGGCTGGCCTCGATCTCCTCGGCCGAAAAGCCCTTCAGCACGCCCTTGATCTTGTCGCGCGAGCAGCTGCAGCGGTCGAAAACCGCGCGCGGTTCGTAGACGCGCACGCCGCGCTCGTGGAACAGGCGGAACAGCAGCCGCTCGGTGCCGACCAGCGGATCGGTGAGTTCATCGGCATCGATGGTCTCGACCAGCGAACGCGCTTCGAGCCAGGCATCGTCCTCGCCGTGCGGGCGGCTGCCGGTGTCGCCGTCGCCGCCGTGGAGATCCGGTTGGCGCATGCGCTCCGGCGCTTCCGGAAGGAACTGGGCGACGAGGCCGCCTGCCCGCCAGCGATGGCGCGGCTTGCCGGCATCGTCACGGTCGAAGAGTTCGGCCGCGGCAAGACGGACGCGCGTCGGGATCTGCTCCGACTGGCGGAAATAGACGCCGGCAATGTCTTCCAGCGTGGTGCCGTCGAGCGCAACGATGCCCTGGTAGGGCTGGCTGAACTTGCCCTGGTCGATGGTGAAGGCGAGAATGCCCTTGCCGAGCAATTGCTCCGGCTCGGTTTCGCCTGACTCGATCGCCTTGTTGAGCAGCGCCTGATCGAAACGGGCATAGGCGCGGACATTTTCCGGCGTCGAGAAATCGGCGACGAGAAGATCGACCGGGCCGTCGCCCTTGGTCTGCACCGTGAACTTGCCGTCGAACTTCAGCGAGGTGCCGAGCAGCACCGTCAGCACGACGACTTCGGCAAGCAGCCGGGCAACGGGTGCGGGATAATGATGACGCTCGAGGATGGCGTCGAGCATCGGGCCGAGCTGAACGGCGCGGCCGCGCACATCCAGCCCTTCCACCTGGAAGGGGACGACATGGTCATCGCCGGCGAAATCAAACTGGCCGAGGGCGGCTGCAGCTTCTGCCATGGCTTTTAACTCCTAGTTTTCAGAGCGATGGGCCAGCGTGCCCTTCGCTCACGCGGTCGCGAGTCTGTCTCTCGCGACGTCCGATTATGGTTCAGATCGCGCCCAGGCACCAAGCAAGAATCGACTTCTGCGCATGAAGACGGTTTTCCGCTTCATCGAAGACCACGGATTGCGGACCGTCGATCACTTCGTCTGTCACTTCCTCACCGCGATGAGCGGGCAGGCAATGCATGAACAATGCATCATTGCCGGCTTTGGCCATCAAGGCCGCGTTGACCTGATAAGGCTGGAAGACATTGTGACCCCGGGCCCGATGTTCCTGATTCATGGAGACCCAGGTATCGGTCACCACGCAATCGACGCCGGCGACCGCACGGTCGGCATCATGGCAGAGCATGATTTCGGCGCCCTCATTGCGGGCCCAGTTCAGATAGTGATCCTTGGGCTCCGAGCCAAGGGGGACGGCCATGTTCATGCGGTAGCCGAAGCGCGCGGCACCCTCGACCAGCGAATGCAGCACATTGTTGCCGTCGCCGGTCCAGGCGATGGTCTTGCCCTTGATCGGGCCGCGATGCTCTTCGAAGGTCATGATATCGGCCATGATCTGGCAGGGATGGGTGTCATCCGTCAGCGCATTGATGACAGGCACGGTCGCATGCTGGGCCAGCTCGACCAGCCGCGAATGCTCGGTGGTGCGGATCATGATCGCATCGACATAGCGCGACAGCACCTTGGCGGTGTCGCCGATCGTCTCGGCGCGGCCGAGCTGCATCTCGGTGCCGGAGAGGAACAGCGTTTCGCCGCCGAGCTGGCGCATGCCGACGTCGAAGGAGACGCGGGTGCGCGTCGACGGCTTCTCGAAGATCATCGCCAGCATCTTGCCGGCGAGCGGCTTGTCGCCCTGGCCCGCCTTGAAGGCCTGCTTGCGGGAAAGCGCATCGTTCATGATGGTTCTGAGATCGGCTGATGTGACTGCCGAAAGATCGAGGAAATGTTTAGGGCTCATATCGTCTTCTTACCTGTGCTGCGCCCGAAGGCGGCAATCTCTTCAAGCCGTCTTCTTGACCTTGGAGGCGCGAATGCTCTCGGCGGCGCGTTCGACGCGGGCAAGGCCCTCGCGGGCTTCCTCGGCGGTGACCACGAGCGGCGGAAGAAGGCGGATGACATTGTCGCCGGCGGGCACGCCGAGCAGATGGGCGGCGCGGATCGTCTGCAGCAGTTCGGCTGAGGGAACGGCAGCCTTGATGCCGAGCAAAAGGCCCTCGCCTCTGATATCCTCGATCACATCGGGATAACGATCCTTCAGCGAGGCGAGGCCCTGGCGGAAGACAAGGGCTACGTCGCGCACCTGCTGGAGGAAGCCATCGGCAAGGATGATGTCGAGCACGGCACTGCCGACGGCCATGGCAAGCGGATTGCCGCCATAGGTCGAGCCATGCGTGCCGGCCTTCATGCCGGAGGCGGCCTCTGCTGTGGCAAGGCAGGCGCCGAGCGGGAACCCGCCGCCGATGCCCTTGGCGACAGCCATGATATCGGGGGTGATGCCCGACCATTCATGGGCGAAGAGCTTGCCGGTGCGGCCGACGCCGGTCTGGACCTCGTCGAGGATCAACAGCAGGCCGTTGTCGTCGCAGAGCTGGCGAAGCGCCTTCATGAACTCGGGCGTGGCAGGACGGACGCCGCCTTCGCCCTGCACCGGCTCGATGAGGATGGCGGCCGTCGCCTCGGTGATTGCGGCGCGGACCGCCTCGATATCGCCGAAAGCCACCTGATCGAAACCCGGCGCCTTGGGACCGAAGCCCTCGAGATATTTCTCCTGGCCGCCGGCAGCGATCGTTGCCAGCGTCCGTCCGTGGAAGGCGCCTTCGAAGGTGACGATATGGAAGCGCTCGGGATGGCCCTTGGAAAACTGGTAGCGGCGCGCCGTCTTGATCGCGCATTCGAGCGCCTCGGCGCCCGAATTGGTGAAGAACACCTTGTCGGCGAAGGTGGCGTCCGTCAGCCGTTTTGCCAGACGCTCCTGGCCGGGGATCTCATAGATGTTCGACAGGTGCCAGACCTTATCGGCCTGCTCCTTCAGCGCACCGACCACATGCGGATTGCTGTGGCCGACGGAGGTGACGGCGACGCCGGCGCCGAAATCGAGATATCGCTCGCCGCTTTCGGTGATCAGCCACACGCCCTCGCCTCGCTCGAACCGCAGCGGGGCACGAGAATAGGTGTCATAAAGCGGCGCGGCTTCAGCCATGGCGCGATCTCCATCAAAGTTGGCAGGCAATGACTCCGGCTAAGGAAACCAGGCCCAAAAAAATTAAAAATGCCGCCTTGCGGCGGCGAGTGGCACTATTTCCTTTTCGCGCTGCAATGTCAACAAAACGGCGCCCTTAGCGTATGCAGCACAGGTGTACAGCGGCATTTTCAGTCTTCAACAGGCATTATTGCAGAAATGCCACGCAGGGGCAGCAAGTTGGGGAAAACTACGAATTCGATTCATCCGGATTCATGCGACTCTTGTCACGGAGTCAGCCTCACACTAGGTTAAAGATCAATTACTAGACTGCATGCGGCGGAACTAGTCACCAAAATTGATCAAGCGTTTCTTGTTTCGGAGCTCCCGGGACAACGGTGAGGGATTCTGCCATCACCAACGCAAAAGGTGGAGACAGGGCATGAACTGGACAGACGAGCGGGTCGAGAAACTCAAGAAGCTTTGGGCCGAAGGACTGAGCGCGAGCCAGATCGCGGCACAACTTGGCGGTGTCAGCCGAAACGCGGTCATCGGCAAAGTGCACCGGCTGTGCCTTCCGGGCCGTGCCAAGGCCGGCGGCACCAACACCGCGGCGCGAACGCCGAAGCGCAACACATCGGCGCCGCGCGCGCCGAACTACGCCTCCCGGATCACGACCCGCACCGTCACCCGCCAGCAGGGCGCGACGATGCTGAAGGAAGAGATCGAGATCGAAACGATCGAGGAAATGGAATACGTGCCGAGAGGCAATGTGGTGGTGCCGATTTCGCGCCGCCTCGGCCTGACGGAACTGACCGAGCGCACCTGCAAGTGGCCGGTCGGCGATCCGCTGAAGGACGACTTCCATTTCTGCGGCTGCGAGTCCCCCGATAATTCGCCCTATTGCAGCTATCACCAGAAGCTCGCCTACCAGCCGGTCAACGAACGCCGCCGGGCAGCAGCGCGGGCTAGCTGAGCGGGCAACCATTGTTAGAATGCAGAAAACGGGCCGAGTGGCCCGTTTTTTTATGCAATTTTGGTTCGTGCCGATGGCTGCCCCTCATCCGCCTGCCGGCACCTTCTCCCCGTTCTGACGGGGCGAAGGAAGTATGCCGCACCCTCTCGGTCCCCGTTGACGCCCCGTTTGGCACGTCCCTCTCCCCGTTTTTCACGGGGGAGAGGGTTAGGGTGAGGGGCTGCCATACGCGCGACCGGATGAGGGCCGGGTGAGGGGCAGATGTTTGCTGAAACAATGGATGAAAGCCCTCAGGCTTCCATCGAATAACCGGCGCCGCGGACGGTGCGGATGACGTCCTGCATGTTGGAGAAATTCAGCGCCTTGCGCAGGCGGCCGACATGGACGTCGACGGTGCGCTCGTCGACATAGATATCGTGGCCCCAGACGCCATCCAACAGCTGCGAGCGGGAGAAGACCCGGCCCGGCGACGACATCAGGAATTCCAGCAGGCGGAATTCGGTGGGGCCGAGGCGGACTTCGCGGGTCTTGCGATGGACGCGATGGGTCTCGCGGTCGAGCTCGATATCGCCGCATTTCAGCACCGTCGACAGCACCTCGGGACGGGCGCGGCGCAGCATCGCCTTGACGCGGGCAACGAGTTCGGGGGTCGAGAAGGGCTTGACGACATAATCGTCGGCGCCCGTCGACAATCCGCGGACGCGCTCGCTCTCTTCGCCGCGCGCCGTCAGCATGATGATTGGTAGGCGCTCGGTTTCCGGCCGCATGCGCAGGCGCCGGCAGAGCTCGATGCCGGAGACACCCGGCAGCATCCAATCGAGGATGAGAAGATCGGGCGTGCGCTCCTGAAGCCGCATTTCGGCTTCGTCGCCACGAAGGATGGTATCGACCTCGAAGCCTTCCGCTTCGAGATTGTAGCGAAGAAGCACGCTGAGGGCTTCCTCGTCTTCAACAACTGCAACTCTCGGGATCATGCGTGTCGGTCTCCTCGCGCATGATCCTTAAACCAGGGTGATTTAAGCAATGCATCCTGCGCAAATTCAAAAATTGGCTGCGACCTCTTTGCGCGCCCGGACGGGCGCGCACGCAATTGACGGGTGCGGGCGGTTATTCTGTGACCGCGCCGACGGTGTTGGCGCTGTCATCCTTCGGACGATCGCCTTCCGGCTGCGCGCCTGTCGCCATGTAAAAGATCGTCTCGGCGATGTTGGTGGCATGGTCGCCGATGCGCTCGATGTTCTTGGCGCAGAAGAGAAGATGCGTGCAGCTGGTGATGTTGCGCGGATCTTCCATCATGTAGGTCAGGAGTTCGCGGAACAGCGAGGTGTACATCGCGTCGATCTCGTTGTCGCGTTCACGGATCGCATTCGCCTTGTCGGCTGAACGATTGGTGTAGACATCGAGCACTTCCTTGAGCTGGACGAGCGCCAGCTCGGACAGATGCTCGAGGCCGCGGGCAAGCTTGCGGGGAACGCCGGTGCTTTGGACGGCGATGACGCGCTTGGCGGTGTTCTTGCCGAGGTCGCCGACGCGTTCGAGATCGGCGGCGATGCGGATCGAACCCATGATTTCACGCAGGTCCGAGGCCATTGGCTGACGGCGGGCGATCGTCACGATCGCCTTGTCGCCGATTTCGCGTTCGGCGTGATCGAGGATCACATCGTCCGAGATGACCTTCTGCGCCAGCGCGGTATCGCCGTTGACGAGGGCGCGCACGGATTCGCCGACCATCTGCTCGGCCAGGCCGCCCATTTCGGAAATCCGCCTGGACAGGAACTTCAGATCATCATCATAGGCAGAAAAAATATGTGTCGATGCCATAGGGCTTTATCCTCGAATAACGGGAAGGCTTGGTGTCGCCAAAATCAACCGAAGCGACCCATGATGTAGTCCTGGGTACGCGGATCGTCGGGATTGGTGAACATCTTGTCGGTGTCGTTCTCCTCGACGAGGTTGCCGAGGTGGAACATGGCGGTGCGCTGCGAGACGCGCGCTGCCTGCTGCATGGAGTGGGTAACGATGACGATCGTGTAGTTCTCGCGCAGCTCGTGGATCAGTTCCTCGACCTTGGCTGTGGCGATCGGGTCGAGCGCCGAGCAGGGCTCGTCCATCAGGATGACTTCCGGGCTGACGGCGACGGCACGCGCAATGCAGAGGCGCTGCTGCTGACCGCCCGACAGGCCGGTGCCGGATTCGTGCACGCGGTCCTTGACCTCGTTCCAGAGACCGGCGCGCTGCAGGCTGGTCTCGACGATCTGGTCGAGGTCGGCTTTCGACTTGGCAAGGCCATGGATGCGCGGGCCGTAGGAGACGTTTTCATAGATCGTCTTCGGGAACGGGTTCGGCTTCTGGAAGACCATGCCGACGCGGGCGCGAAGTTCGACGACGTCGATATCGGGATCATAGACATCGTCGGTGTCGAGGGTGATTTTGCCGGTGACGCGGCAGCCATCGATCGTGTCGTTCATGCGGTTGAGGCACCGCAGGAAGGTCGACTTGCCGCAGCCGGACGGGCCGATCAGGGCGGTTACGGTGTTTTCGCGGACGTTCAGGTTCACATCGAAAAGCGCGCGCTTCTCGCCGTAGTAAACCGACACATCCTTTCCGATCATCTTATAAGGGACGTTGCTCATCTTGTGATCCAGCGCCTTTTCAACTGCAGCTTCCGTCAACATGTTCATGATCTTGTAACTCCGTTTACCAGCGGCGCTCGAAGCGACGACGCAAGAGGATGGCGCCCATGTTCATGACGATCAGGAACAGGAGCAGGACTATGATGGCACCCGAAGTACGCTCAACGAAGGCACGTTCTGCCTCGTTGGCCCACATATAGACCTGTACGGGCAGAGCCGTCGAGGGATCGAGCGGTGTCGTCGGCGCGTTTGCGACGAAGGCGACCATGCCGATCAGGAGCAGCGGCGCGGTTTCGCCGAGCGCGTGCGCCAGGCCGATGATCGTGCCGGTCAGGATGCCCGGCATGGCAAGTGGCAGCACATGGTGGAACACCATCTGCATCTTCGAAGCGCCAAGGCCGAGCGCTGCGGCGCGGATCGACGGCGGCACGGCGCGCAGTGCCGCACGCGTCGCGATGATGATCGTCGGCAGGGTCATCAGCGTCAGCACCAGGCCGCCGACCAGCGAGGCCGAGCGCGGCAGGCCGATGAAGTTGATGAAGACGGAAAGACCGAGCAGACCATAGACGATCGAAGGGACCGCGGCGAGGTTGTTGATGTTGACCTCGATCAGGTCCGTCAGCTTGTTCTTCGGCGCGAACTCCTCGAGATAGATCGAGGCGGCGACGCCGATCGGCAGGGCAAGCACGAGCACGATCAGCATCAGGTAGAGCGAGCCGATCAGGGCGACGCCGAGGCCTGCGGCCTCCGGACGGCTAGAATTGCCGTTGACGAAAAGGCCGGTGTTGAACTGCTTGTGGAGAGCGCCGCTCGCCTTCAGCTCGTTCATCCAGCCGATCTGCTTGTCGTTGACCTTGCGGTTCTTCTCACCGACCGAGAGGTCGATCTGGCCCTTGTTGGCGCTGTCGACATTGGCGTCGGCGAGAACCGTGACATTGACCGTCTTGCCGATGATCGACGGATCGGCCATCACCATATCGCGCAGCTGGATCGGCGCGCCCTTCGACAGCATGGCGGATGCATCGCGCACGTCAGGACGGCTCGAGGCATTGATATTCAGCTGCTTGACGATCGCGTCACGCAGGAGAACCGGATAGTTGGCGGCGATCAGCGCAGAGGGATCAGTCGCACGCTTATTGTCGGGGTCGATCGTCTTCTCGACGAATTCGATCGGCAAGGTGATCGCCGTCTGCTGGAAGGCGGTGTAGCCTTTGCCGATCACCGTCCACAGCAGGATGAAGAGGAAGACGAGGCCGAAGGTGATGGCGGCGATGCCATAGGCCTGGAACCGGCGCTCGGCGGCATAGCGCCGCTTGATGCCGATATCGCGGCGCACGGGCGCCTTGGAAACGGTGACGCCTGATGTGGGAGAAACAATATCCGTCATTCGTACTGCTCCCGGTATTTGCGCACGATGTAGAGCGCATAGATATTGAGGCAAAGCGTGATGCAAAACAGCGTGATGCCAAGGGCAAAGGCAACCAGCGTCTGCGGCGAGGTGAACTCGAGGTCGCCGGTCAGCTGGTTGACGATCTTGACCGTCACCGTCGTCATCGGCTCGAAAGGATTGATCTGAATGCGGGCAGCCACACCGGCGGCCAGCACCACGATCATGGTTTCGCCGACGGCGCGCGAGGCAGTCATCAGCAATGCGCCGACGATGCCGGGAAGGGCTGCGGGCAAGACCACCTTCTTGATGGTTTCGGAGCGTGTGGCGCCAAGACCGAGCGAACCGTCACGCAGTGACCGAGGCACGGCGGTGATGATATCGTCCGACAGCGAGGAGACGTAAGGGATCAGCATGATGCCCATGACGATACCGGCCGTCAGAACGCTCTGCGCCTGAATGAAATTGCTGTAGTTGCCGGACAGAAGGCCGCTGACCTGGGCGGAGAAATCGCGCAGGAACGGACCGACGGTGACGAGCGCGAAGAAGCCGTAGACGATCGTCGGAATGCCGGCGAGCACTTCGAGGAGCGGCTTGGCGACCCCACGCACCTTCGGCGAGGCGTATTCGGCCATGTAGATGGCGGCGAAGAGGCCGACCGGCACGGCGACCAGCATGGCGACCAGGCCAATATACATCGTGCCCAGCAACAGCGGGATAAGGCCGAACTGACCGAAGGACGAACTGCCGGCGCCGGCAAAGCGCGGATCCCAGACGGTGCCGAAGAAGAAGTCCATGGCGGGAACGGCCGCAAAGAAGCGGGCCGCTTCCGACAGCATGGAGAGCACGATGCCGATCGTCGTCAGAATGGCGATCGAGGAGGCGAGCAGCAGGCCCCAGAGCATGACGCGCTCAACCCGGTTGCGGGCGCGGAAGCGCGGAGCGATGGAGCGCAGCGCATAGAAGGCGCCGGCAACGGCGAGAGCGAAGACGACCGCCGTCATGGCGATGCGGCTCGTCATGCTCAAGGCGTTGAGCGTCCTGGCGGCATCGAGCATGTAAGGCAGCGGCTGGCCGGCGAGCGGCACGCCCTTTTCGAGGAGCTTGGCCTGCAAAGCAGCCGGATCGTTGCCGACCGCCGCAGTTTCATCCGAGGTCAGCATCGTCAGACCGCGGGCGACCGTCGCCACCGTCGAATAGCCAAGATCCTGCTCGACCGAGACTTGAGCCTTGATGTCGTCAGGGAAAGTGCTGCGAACCGAGGACTGGATGATGCCAGGGCTGATGGAGAGCCAGAGGCCAAGGACGATGAGGGCGGGAAGAACCGCCCAGATCGCCGCATAGGCGCCGTAATAGGCCGGCCGTGAATGCAATGCGGAAGACCGGCCTCCGGCAAGCGCCGTGGCGCGGTTGCGCGCGACCAGATAGGCAGCGGCACCGATCACCACAAGGCACAAAAGTATGATGGATGTGCTCATTCGTTACGTCCCCAGGCCCATAGCCCCAAAAAGCCCGGCAGCTTGATCAGCTACCTTCAGCTTCCAATCATGGAGAAGGAATTCCAACCCTGCAGCTCCAGAAACGCCGGCGCGCAGGGACATGAGGCAATGCCGGCGCGGGCTGAAAGGCACCGCGCCGGCAAAGTCATTACATGGACTTGCCTGCTTCGACTTCCTTGCGGATCGCTTCGCGCTCGGCATCCGGAGCGGCAACCAGGCCGTATTCGGCGAGCGGGCCGTCAGGGCCGATCATCTGGTCGGATACGAAGAAGTTGACGTATTCCTTCAGGCCCGGAACTGCGCCGAGATGTGCCTTCTTGACGTAGAAGAACAGCGGGCGGGAAACCGGGTAGGTGCCGTTGGCGATCGTTTCGGTGGACGGAACGATACCGCTCATGGTCGCAACCTTGAGCTTGTCGGCGTTGTTTTCATAGAAGGAAAGGCCGAATACGCCGACGCCGGTCTTGTTGGCGGCGATGCGAGACAGCGTTTCGGTATAGTCGCCGTCGATATCAACAGCAACGCCGTCTTTGCGAACGGCGATGCAAGTCCTGCCTTGAGCCGCCTTGTCCGACACCGCGGCCTTGATGACTTCTACGGCGCCCGATGCTTCGCAGCCGGCCGCCAGGACTTTTTCCTCGAAGACTTCACGGGTGCCGTGCTTTTCGCCCGGGATGTAGGCAGCGATATCGACAGCCGGAAGCTTCGGGTTGACTTCCGACCACTTCTTGTAGGGGTTGGCGACGAGCTTGCCGTCGACGACGACCTGGGCTGCGAGGGCCTTGTAGAGGTCTTCAGGAACGTAAGCGACATCGGCGTTGGAAGCGTCGGTGGCGAAGACGATGCCGTCGTAGCCGATCTTGACTTCCTGGATGTCGGTTACGCCGGCAGCCTTGCAAGCGTCGATCTCGCTTGTTTTGATAGCGCGGGAAGAGTTCGCGATGTCAATGGTGTTTTCGCCAACGCCCTTGCAGAATTCCTTCAGGCCGGCGCTTGAGCCGCCGGATTCGACGATTGGCGTCTTGAAGTTGGTGAAGGTTTCGCCGAAGGACTCGGCAACGATCTTTGCGTAAGGCAGGACGGTGGACGAACCAGCGACCTGAACCTGGTCGCGGGCGACGGCAGCGCCAGCGAAAGCAGCGGTTGCAGCGAGCGCGGCAACGGTGAGTTTAAAGGTGTTCATTTGAATCTCCCGGCATTTGGGCTTGTGTGAGTGCGGCCTTAGAGAGGCCCTCGCATTGCCTTTTTTCATCGGCGGGACTCTCTTAGCTCTTGAAGCCTCGTCCTTTTATGTCAAATCGATGAAACATTTGTGACAATATAAGCCGTTGATTTAAAATAACAAAATTATGCAACGTAAAAGTGTTGCGACATATCGTCAGAAGCGGACGGTAAAATCGGTGCCCTTGCCGACTTCCGACTTGACGACCAGCCGCGCCCGGTGGCGGGTGAGGATGTGTTTGACGATGGCAAGACCGAGGCCGGTGCCCTTCTTCGAGCGGCTATCCTCGATGCTGACGCGATAGAAGCGCTCGGTCAGGCGCGGCACATGCTCGGCCGGAATGCCCGGGCCCCTGTCGACGATGCTGACCTCGACCGGCTGGCCGGTGCCGTTCTTCACCCAGACATCGACGACCTCGCCCTCCTGGCCGTATTTGCAGGCATTTTCCATCAGGTTCTCGAAGACCTGGACAAGCTCGTCGCGGTCGCCCAGCACTTCGACCTTGCCGTCAGGCAGATGCAGGTTGATGTCGACGCCGACATCCCTTGCCAGCGGCAACAGCGCATCCCTGACATGGCCGAGCAGCGGCACCAGATCGACCTTCTCATCCGGCGCGATGTGCGATTTCAGCTCCAGGCGCGAGAGCGACAGCAGGTCGTCGACCAGCCGGCTCATACGCGTCGTCTGGTCGAGCATGATGTTGAGGAAACGCGCCTGCGCCTTCAGATCGTTCTTCGCCGGCCCCTGGATGGTCTCGATGAAGCCGCGCAGCGAGGCAAGCGGCGTGCGCAGCTCATGGCTGGCATTGGCGACGAAATCCGAGCGCATGCGGTCAATGCGGCGGACCTCGGAGATATCCCGGAAGGACAGGATGAAATAGCGCTCATGCGGCCCGTCTCCGGCCGCGAATTCTATGGGCGCGCTGCGCACGATATAGACGCGCTCGGAGGGCAGCCGCTCGGAATGCTCTATCTGGTTCGGCGCGTTGGTGGCGATGGTTTCGCGCACCATGTCGAGCACGCCGGGCGAGCGCAGGCGGGCCGATATATGGGCGCCGAGCGCCACCTCGCCGAAGGCCTTTTCGGCAGCGCGGTTCTGGAAGAGCACCGAGGCATCGTCCGACAGCACCATGACGGGGATATCGAGGCCGGAGAGCGTCGCGGAAACTTCCGGCAGGCGGCTTGGCGGTGCTTCCGGCTCGATCTCCACCGGCGGGGCGGGGTCGGCCGCGATGACCGGGGCCTCATTGAAAAGCGCGGTGAGGATCATCACAAGCAGCAGCCCAAGCACAACCCATTTGTTCATGCCGGCGGCAAGCGCGGCGAGCGCGCTGAGGATCGCCGCAAGCAGCACCGGCCGTTCGCGCCTTATGCGCGCCGACAGGCTTTTTCTCCACGGAGTTTCGTCTTGCAAGGGCCCTCGCAGCGTCGATTCGTTTTTCTTAATATTGAACTCTGCCTGATAGCGGTAATTCATGACAGAAGTTTTCGGGCTGCCGCACCTCAAGCGAAAGGCCGCAGCCGAAACCCACGAAAAATGATCGGCCGTCCGCGAAAGATTTGATTTTCAACGGTAACTATGTTCGCCTGCGGAAAGGGAACAATCAGGCTGAGGAGGACCATATGGGCGAGACCGTCGAAAGCAGGGCCGTGGAGTTGGAGATCCACGGAAAGAAGCGCATCTTCGACGTCGACGATCCGATCCTGCCGGTATGGGTGGACGAATATGCGCTGGCATCCGGTGATTTTCCCCACAAGAAGAAGCTCAAGGAAGAGGACTATCTGGCGCAGCTGGAAAAGCTGCAGATCGAACTCGTCAAGGTGCAATTCTGGCTGCAGGCGACCGGCAAGCGGGTGATGGCGCTGTTCGAAGGGCGCGACGCTGCCGGCAAGGGTGGCGCGATCTCGGCCTCTTCGGCGCATATGAACCCACGCCTTGCGCGCGTCGTGGCGCTGACCAAGCCGACCGAGCGCGAGCAGGGGCAATGGTATTTCCAGCGCTATGTCGCGCAGTTTCCAACGGCTGGCGAATTCGTGCTGTTCGACCGCTCCTGGTACAACCGCGCCGGCGTTGAACCGGTCATGGGTTTCTGCACGCCGCAGCAATATGAGGACTTCCTCAAGCAGACGCCGCAGCTCGAAAAGATCATCGCCCATGAGGGCATCTTCTTCTTCAAATTCTATCTCGATATCGGCCGCGAGATGCAGCTCAAGCGCTTCCATGATCGCAGGCATGATCCGCTGAAAGTCTGGAAACTGTCGTCGATGGACATCGCGGCACTGACGAAATGGGGCGATTACAGCGACAAGCGCAACCGGATGCTGAAGGAAACCCATACGGATTTCGCGCCCTGGACGGTGATCCGCGCCAATGACAAGCGGCGGGCGCGCCTCGAGCTCATCCGCCACATGCTGAACAAGATGGATTATGACGGCAAGGACAAGCTGGCGCTCGGCATGGTCGACGAGAAGATCATCGGCTCGGGGCCAGACTTTCTGAAATAGGGCACCGATCGCATCGGGACCGGGCCACCGACTGCATCGGGACCGGGGTCACTGCCCCGGCAGGATGCGGATGGCGAAGAGGTTGATGCCGCGCGCCTTGCCGTCGAGATCGCTGTTGATCGTCAGTGTACCCGGCGAATTCGGCGCCAGCGAGCGATCGAACTTCACCTGCAGCAGCGCATCCGACTTTTCCCGGGTGACGGTGAAACGATGGCGGGCGCAATTGCCGAGCGTCTGGAAATTGCACTCGACGGTGACCTGGGTCGGCTCGTCGCTGGTCGACTGCAGCGTCAGCGCGATCGTCGAGGATTTGCCGGCAAGCTGTTGCAGCACCGATGGGGGCACGCTGATCGAGACATTGCCGTCGGCTGCACCGCTTTCGGAAATCAGCCGGACGGCGGGGCCATCATTCTCGTCGATTTTTTCGGTGCGCGCCCGCGGGCCGCTCTGGATCTTGTCGGCGTCTTCAGGCTTGAATACGGGGATCCAATCGGCCGAAAAGCTGTTCTGCGGGTCGATCGTCACCGGCTGATCGGTGTGAGAGCCCGCATTGCCGGCGCTGTCGTCATTGCCAGTGAAATCCTCGGGCTGGGTGCTGGCCGGCGGATTGGCAACGCTGGTGTCGCGCTCGGCCGCCGTCATCAGCAGGCCCGACGTATGCACCCACCAGGCGCCGATGCCGATGAAGGCCAGCAGGACGCACCAGACGAGCAGCCGCGAAAAGAATTTTCTGGGCTTACGGCGGCCTGCCGCCCGCTCCGGGCGGAAATCCATATTGGTGGCGCGCTGACCGCGGGCAAGGCGTTCCTCGCCGACGGGAGCGGCAGCCAGATGATCGCTACTCTCGGCATGCACGTCGTCGAGGCTCGCCTCATCGCGGCGGCCGAAGGTCACTTCGGGCGCGCGGGTCTCGCCTGATACCACGGGGCCGTCGAACGCATCCGCTTCGGCCTGGCGAACCGGCGGCGCCGGCATTTCCACGACCGGCGGCACGGGCACTTCAGGCGGTCTCTGGCGGGGATGAAGACGGTCCCGCTCCTCGCCTTCGATGGCGTGGATGGTGCTTTCCAGGCGGTGGCGGTGATGGGCGACGACCTCGGTGTCGGTGATATCCTGCTTGCGCAGACCGGCTTCCAGCGCCTGGCGGGCCGACTGATAGATCCTCGCTCGAACCTCCGGATTGTCGCGATCGGAATTTTCGAGCGCTGTTCTGATGGCCGTTTCTAATCCGCTCACATCCAGTCCTTCACCTTGAATTCGGCATCGGACTGCAATCCCTGCCGTTCTCCATCAAAATTCGGTAACGGCAAGTGCGGCAAACCGCAAGCCTTGCAGGCCCGGCCACGGTCTATGGGCGGGGATATCGGCAGCTTTCACCGCTTACGGGCCCTAATCTATTAGCTTTCTCGGACGTATATATTCGGGCCGAAATCGACCAAGGCATGGCAGCTACTCTTTTATCGCCTTTTCATCTCTGTTATGAGATTGACGTTTTCGTAAACGTCAATGGAGGTGATGACCATGGCCCTGCCGCCGATCCTGAGGGATAGATTGAGACTGCCGGTCATCGGCTCGCCGCTGTTCATCATCTCGCATCCTGTCCTGACGCTGGCGCAATGCAAGGCGGGCATCGTCGGAGCGTTTCCGGCGCTGAACGCCCGGCCGGAAAGCCAGCTCGACGAATGGCTGGCTTTCATCACCGAGGAGCTTGCCCGCCACGACGCCGCCCATCCGGAAAGGCCGGCGGCCCCCTTTGCCGTCAACCAGATCGTCCACATGTCGAACAAGCGGCTGGAGCACGACCTTACGCTCTGCGTCAAATACAAGGTGCCGATCGTCATCTCCTCGCTCGGCGCCGTGCCCGAGGTCAATGCCGCCGTGCACTCCTATGGCGGCATCGTGCTGCACGATATTATCAACAACCGCCATGCCCATTCGGCGATCCGCAAGGGTGCGGACGGGCTGATCGCAGTTGCCGCCGGCGCCGGCGGCCATGCCGGCACGCTGTCGCCCTTCGCACTTGTCCAGGAAATCCGCGAATGGTTCGACGGGCCGCTGCTGCTGGCAGGCGCGATCGCCACCGGCGGCGCCATTCTCGCCGCAGAAGCGATGGGCGCCGACATGGCCTATATCGGCTCGCCCTTCATCGCAACGCAAGAAGCCCGCGCCGCTGACGCCTACAAGCAGGCAATCGTCGAAGGGGCCGCCAGCGACATCGTCTATTCCAACTATTTCACCGGCGTACACGGCAACTATCTGAAACCCTCGATCTTGGCGGCCGGCATGGACCCCGACAATCTGCCCTTAGCCGATGTCTCGAAGATGGATTTCGAGCAGGCTGTCGGCGGCGCCAAGGCATGGAAGGACATATGGGGCAGCGGCCAGGGCATCAGCGCCGTCAAGGCCGTCGAGCCGGTGGCAAATCTCGTCGATAGGCTGGAGGCCGAATACCAGGCGGCGCGTGCCCGGCTGACGCTCTGAGGCGCGCCTTCTTGGCCCCTGCCCTCTTTTTTGCCAAAGCCATGACAGGGTGCTTGAAATCTTCGATCAATGCCTGTATCAGCGCCATGCAAATCGCAGGCCGCATGCTTCGGCCGTGAGGGGCCGCTTTAGCTCAGGTGGTAGAGCACATCATTCGTAATGATGGGGTCGCAGGTTCGAGTCCTGCAAGCGGCACCATTTCTTTAGCTTAAACAATTGATTTTTCTTGTCTATTAGCACCGACGATTTTCGCCAATCCACCTTTTGGTCCACCTTTAACCGTTCGGTAGAAAAGGAGGTGTTGATTGCAAGGAGATAAAATGTTGTGCTTCACAGGTTCAAACTGTCGCCCACTCTAGTTCGCTGCTCAGTAGATAGTGACGTGGTTGTTCCGAGGAAGCGCATGAGAAACGGCGCTGATTTTGGAATCAGCACCTCCTCTGCGTCCCATATGGTCGGCGCCGACCTATGAATGAAAAAATCCAGAAATGCTTTCAGCGCATTAGCGGAAATGGAACCTTTTTGGTAATTGAAAATTTATTGAAACGTATTTACATTGACAACACATGGACGTATTCGAACGTTCATTGAGTACGTCGCACAAATCAATTCACCTGTGCGATTGATGGAGAAGTATGATGTCCGCTCTTAAGAAAACCAAAACCGTCAATCTTCGGATTGAACCGGAAACGCATGATCTAATCGCACGCGCTGCTGAGGTTTGTGGAAAGAGCATAACTGCGTTCATGACCGAAGCCTCTGTATATACCGCGCAAGAAGAGTTGCTGGATCAACGATTCATAGGTGTATCCGCTGAAGTGTTTGACGCTGTAAGTGACCAGCTTGCCGCTCCAGGCGTAGCCAGAGACAATTTGGTCAAGCTTTTTCAGACCAAAGTAGAATGGATGGACTGACGTTTGCAGTATCGGAAGCCCTGCCCCATTACAAATCATCACATCATTGAGGGCTTCTCATCAGGGAAGCCCTCATTGGATTCGTGGTTAAAAGAAATGGCCTTATATAATCAGGAGCAGGGATATACTCGTACATTTGTAATTGCGGACGAAAACTTCCGAGTGGTAGGTTACCATTCGGTTTGCGCAGGTATAATACACCGAAGCGACGTTTCCCGATCGGTAAAAGGGTCTAAATCTCCCACCGAAATTCCGATTGCAGTTTTAGCCCGACTTGCGGTTGATGCCGATCATCAAGGTAAGGGCCTTGGCAAAGCACTCCTTAAAAACGCGCTCATGAGTGTGGTTTCCGCCGCGCAGGTAGTCGCTTTTCGCGCCGTGGTAATCCACGCCCTCGATGATGATGCTGTCACTTTTTATAAAAAATTCGGCTTTCAAGAGACGAAGAACATGGTGCGGCGTCTCATTTTGCCGACAAAGGACATTGCAGCTTCCTTGAACGAGGCCACAGGCTAGCCTGACGCGGAAGGTGCATCAGCGCTGGCTGGCTCCTGCAGATCGGCGACGATCCGAAGGCAGAGCTGAACTCCGCGCTTGATCAGTTAAATTTCTTGCACGGACGGGACAGCGGTTTTGCACTCCGGTACCTCGTTGCGCCAAACACCCGAGCGCCCAGGCCGGCATTTCTGATTGACGTTTTCGGCGCTGTCGCCGAGAGGGGAGCCAAAAGCCCGCGGTCTCTCACAGAGACTTGGTAATAATCATCAATCAAAAGCAGTTCGCACTACGACATGAAAGTGGATCAATGAACGTTTGGCAAACCGGTTTTCTGAGGACATCCTGCTCTCGGTCGCGAAATCATTTGGTGATACCAAGTTTTCCACCTTGGATAGGGAACTCGGATCAGTGGGAATGCAGGATCGATGGATGAAGATCACGGCCTGGCCCTCAATTCAGCGAGGCGGATTTCAAGGAACTCGATGTGATCTCTGATCGGAAAAGCGTCCGATCAAACGACCGTGAAAACCGCCGCCACGACAGGAACAATGCCCCCGCCTAGCAGGTTTTCTCCCTGAGACAACAAGCATGGAGAAAATCATGTCCTGCAAGTTCATCGCGATATCGCTGCTTTCGATCGGTCTGGCCGGCTCGGCGCTGGCGCAGACGGCCGGGGGTGCGGATGCCAATGGGCGGCTTTCGGTGGCGCCTGTTATCGGCGGAACGGGGAGTTCGGGTGCCGGTTCCGCAGGCGCCGGGTCGGCTGGCACTGGGTCCGTTGGCGGCGGTGCAACGGGCACCGGGTCTGTCGGCACAGGGTCTGTCGGCACCGATTCCGGCACCACCGGCAGCACGACCGGCAATGGCGGCGTCAATCTCAATAGCGGCCGCAGCACGATCAATCCCGGCGGGGTCAATCCCAACCTGCAGCAGACGCCGGGTTGCACCAGCGGAAGTGCGGACAGCGGCTCGCTCAGTGAGGCATGCCCGCAATGAGGATAGGGCGATTGTTCGCCTTTCCTTCTGACAAAACGAAGGCCCGGAGCGGAATGGCGCCGGGCCTTCGCTTTCGACCGAAACTTCCCGGACATTACGCGAAAACAACCGGTGCTGTCAGAAAGCGGTCGTGGCCTGCTTTACCGGCCGGGCTTGAGGTCGTAAAAGGACGGCATCACTCCGCAAGCGGCGCATCGCCCCACATCTCGCCAGCCTGCCGATATTTCCGGCATCTGCGGAGCACCCGAAGAGGATCGTCATGTCGAATGCAGCGCAACGCTCGAACCGCGTGCTTATCGTCGCCACCATCATGCTCGCGACCTTCATGGTGGCGATCGAGGCGACGATCGTGGCGACCGCGATGCCGCGCATCGTCGGGGAGCTCGGCGGCTTTTCCTATTACAGCTGGGTGTTTTCGGCCTTCCTGCTGGCGCAGTCGACGACCACAGTCATCTACGGCAAGCTTTCCGACATTTTCGGGCGCAAGCCGGTGCTGATCTGCGGCATCCTCATCTTCCTGGTTGGCTCTTTGCTCTGCGGGCTTGCCTGGTCGATGATGTCGCTGGTGCTGTTCCGGCTGCTGCAGGGGCTTGGCGCCGGCGCCATCCAGCCGGTGACGATGACGATCATCGGCGATCTCTTCAAGCTCGAGGAGCGCGGCCGCGTGCAGGGCGCGATGGCGACCGTCTGGGCGACCTCGGCCGTCGTCGGGCCGCTTGCCGGCGGCATCATCGTCGACAATATCTCCTGGGCCTGGATCTTCTGGATCAACCTGCCGATCGGCGTCATCTCTGTCATCGCCTTCATGATCTTCCTGAAGGAGGACGTGGCGCACAAGCAGGCAAAGATCGATTACCTCGGATCGGTGCTGTTTTCGATCTCGATCGTCGCACTTCTCGTCATGCTGACGGAAACCGATGCGAGCGCCTGGATCCTGCTTTCGCTTTTCGCCGTCTTCGTTGTCTCGGGCCTGCTCTTTCTCGCCCAGGAGAAGCGGGCACCGGAGCCGATCATCTCGATCCCGCTGTGGAGCCGAAGGCTGATTGCGACCAGCAATACGGCGACGCTGCTGGCCGGCATGGCGCTGATCGGGCTTTCGACAATCCTGCCGCTCTATGTGCAGGGCGTGCTTGGCCGCTCGCCTCTTGTCGCGGGGTTCACGCTCACCATGCTCGTCGTCGGCTGGCCCTTGGCGGTGATGCTCTCCAGCCGCTTCTACAGGGCCTTCGGCATCCGCCGCACCTTGCGCGTCGGCAGCCTGATGTTTCCGTTCGGCGCCTGTTTCCTGTTGTTCCTGACCCCTGACAGTTCGCCGGTCATTGCCGGCGCCGGCTCGTTCTTCATGGGCTTCGGCATGGGTCTCATCAGCCTCACCAGCATCGTGCTGGTGCAGGACAGCGTCGAATGGTCGATGCGCGGCAGCGCCACGGCGTCGATCATCTTTTCCCGCAGCCTCGGCAATACGCTCGGCGCCACCGTGCTTGGCGCCATCCTCAATGCCGGCATCAACCATTATGCGAGTGGCGAGGCGGCGGCAGGCCTGCACGAGGCGCTGAACCAGCCGACCGGGCTTTCGGCGCTCGCCGCCGATCCGGCGATCCGCTCGGTCTTCAATGCGGCCCTGCACTGGAGCTTCTGGGGCGTGGTCGTCGTTGCGGTGCTGACCTTCTTCACCACCTGGCTGATCCCGGTCGGGCCGAGCCAGAAGCGCGAGGGGGCGGCTGTCGCCAGCGAGGCGGCCTCGCATTAAGCGGTTCAGCTTGTGGAAGCGCAGAAATGCTGTGTTTTCACACCGGTGGATTGTGTTGGGAGAGTTGTCGGAGGATGAGCGTTTTCGTTTTGCTCCTGGGGTTTCCGGGCGTCGGGAAACTGACGATCGCCAAAGAACTCGGCTCGCTCATATCAGCAAAGATCGTTGATAATCACTGGTTCAACAACCCGATCTTGCGCCTCCTCGACGAGGATCAGACCGCGCCGCTGCCAAAGGGCGTCTGGGAATATACTGGTAGGGTCCGGCAGGCCGTCCTGGATGCAATCACCGCCTATAGCGGCCCATCGGCGAATTTCATCTTCACCCATGCCGGTGTCGAAGGCGATGAGCGGAGCGCGCGGACGTACCAACAGTTCTTTGACGCCGCCGGACAGCGCGCCGCGGTCTTTGTTCCGGTGAGATTGCTGTGTGCCGAAGAAGAATTGGCGCGTCGCGTTTCGTCCCCCGCGCGGCGCGACCACTTGAAAACGACCGACGTCGAGACGTCGAGGAGCCGAAGCCAACAGGCGCTGGTTCTTGATATCCCGCACCAACACGCACTGACGTTGGATGTGACTTTCATGTCGCCAGCGGAAAGTGCAGTGGCAATACGGGATCATGTTGCGAGACGCAGCGCCTGAGGAGTGCAGCCCTTCGTGATAGCGGAAGATCGGCCTCGGGCGGGAATGCGCTGCTGATGTCGGGATTCAAAGGAAATAAGTGCAATCGGGCCAATCGCCAGGCATGACCAAACCTGTTGGGACGGAGTGATTGAATTGACCAAGACTATTGGAGCTTTTATACAATAGCTTTTGCGAAACTCCGGATTGGCCAAAAATAATCCTTTTAAATCAATTGGCTTCTCCTGGATGGTGCCAAATCAAGAATGCGGAACCAGCGGATTGCTGAAGCGACGCAACCCGGCTGTATGCATCGGCCATGGAGAAACAAAATTATAAAGATCATGGTCTTGCTGCACAGCGCCGATGGCATGGCTTGGCAGTCTCCCCCTAAAGGCACCAGCCTGAAGACATTGAGCGAAGCCGAAGAGCAAGGTTTCATCTTGATCCGCGGGGAATTTCAGAAACGCCAATTCCGCCTGACAGAGCTGGGCTCCAACTATGTCGAGCGCGACAAGCGTCGTCTGGGAGCGCGCAGGCTCTGAACCGATCCCGCCGGCTAAGCGCGAACTGAACGCACAAGCCTGGCCCCCAACGGCCGAAAGGCGGGTCTGACAATGGCGCGTCGCAACAGGAGCGGTCATCCCCGCATAGGGAGTACCAGCTTACAGGCCATCCCGGATATCGAAGCGGACGATCTTGTCGCCTTCCATGCGAAAGATATGCGTCACCGTCTTATCCTTCAGGCCATGAGCCTGCCCTTCCAGCGGCCGGCCATCGAGGTCGAAGACCGACTGGATCACCTCGACAGCGAAGGCGCCATCTGGCGTTTCTTCAAATGCGACCGGCTCGACGTGCGGACTGATGACGGCCCACTGGCGTGTCCAATAATCGCGCACCGCCTCACGGCCATGAACGTGGCCGCCATCCATGCCGTTGGCCCAGGCGACATCATCGGAAAGCACGGCAAGGACAGCATCAATGTCTCTGGCATTGAAGCTGGCATAGATGTGCTTGATCATTTCGACGTCATTTTGAGACATGTCGTTTCCTCGATGGAGATTGAAACATTCGCTGTGCGGCCTCGAAATGCCATTGCCTCATGCCGCGCATCAAGATACATACGTACATATATACCTTACAGTCAAGCGCGGGCAAGGGGTGAGCCGAATGGACGAAGACGTGCTTTCAACGGCGGGGCATCTCGTCAGTCTTGCGGCGCGGGGGTTCGCCCGTCTGAGCGAGTCACGCCTTAAACCGCTCGGCTTCGGTGTCGGCCAGCTGCCTGTCCTAGTCGCGCTGCAAAATGGCAAGGCCAGCACGCAGCGCGACCTCGCCCGCTTTGCCAGGGTGGAGCAACCGCCGATGGCGCAGATGCTCGCACGCATGGAGAGGGATGGCTTGATCGAGCGGACACGCGACCCGGCTGACGGTCGCAGCAGCCGTATCGTGCTGACGAAAACTGCACAGGAATGCATGCCGAAGGCAATTGCGGCCCTATTCCAAGGGAATCGTGAGGCACTGGCCGGGTTCACGGATGCGGAAGCGGGACAACTGGTCGATTTGCTCAAGCGGCTGATCGACAATCTGGATCAGATTGCAAGCGCGGAGTCTTCGGCGCAGCTTTAGAAGCACGACTTGGCTTATGAGAGGAAGGCTTATGCATAAAGGGTCCTGCCTGTGTGGTGCAGTAACTTTTGAGATCGAAGGCGATCTGCGAGCGCCGGATGCGTGCCATTGCTCCAAATGCCGAAAACAATCCGGCCACTTCTTCGCTTCAACCGACGTGCCAAGGCGTCAGATCGCGATCCAGGGAGGTGAAAGTGTTACCTGGTATCAATCCTCAGAAAAGGTGAGGCGTGGATTTTGCGGGGTATGTGGATCATCGCTGTTTTGGGATCCATCCCATCACGACTGGATTGCTGTCGCGATGGGTGCATTTGATGGCCCGACCGAAACCAAACTGAAAATGCATATTTTTGTCGCTGATAAAGGCGACTATTACGACATCACCGACAACCTGCCGCAGAACGCGCAATAGGTCACTGTTGCCCTTGGAGCGGCCTTCAATTTCCATTCCGGGGCTGCGCCGCGTTACTCCCGGTCGCGCTGCTTTTCGGCTGGGAGCGGCGGTTCTCCAGGACGCGTGACAGCAAGTTCCCTTTTCTCTTGCGCGGGATGAGATCGATATCGCTGACAAGCTTTGCGCCGCCCCGGCGGCGCTCCAGCGTGATCTTGCGGCTATGGAAGGTTTCCAGCTCAGCGCGATGCGCGACGCTGATGATGGTGACATCAGGCAATTCATCGATCACCATCTGCATCATCTTGTCCTGGCTCTTCTCGTCCAGTGCCGACGTTGCTTCATCCAGCACGATGATATCGGGTTGATGCAGCAGGAGACGCGCAAAGGCCAGCCGCTGCTTTTCGCCGCCCGACAAGGTCTGGTCCCAGGGCGCCTCTTCCTCGATCCTGTCGTTCAGATAATCCAGTCCCACCTTGTCGAGCGCCGACTTGATCTCGTCCAGCGGCCAGCTATCGGCGGCGCCGGGATAGGCGACGGCGCGGCGAAGCGTGCCGGACGGGATATAAGGTCGTTGCGGCAACATGAACAATTGTCTGTCGGCGTGGAAATCGACGCTACCGCCGCCCCACGGCCAGAGACCTGAGATGGCCCGCACCAGCGTGCTCTTGCCGGACCCAGATTCGCCGGACACAAGCACCCGCTCGCCGGGTTCGATCTCGACCCGAGTTTCCGTGACCACGGCGGTGCCATCGTCAAGCGATACGGCGAGATCGTTGAGGCTGAGCATCGCCTCGCCTTCGGTTTCGCCATGCTTGATGCGTCCGAGCGAGTCGCTCTGTTCGGCACGTTCAAGCCCGTCGAGCGACATCATCAACGAAGCGACGCGCCGCGCGCACGCGTTCCAATCGGCAAGACGGGGATAATTGTCGACCAGCCAGCCGAAGGCGGTCTGGACGATGGCGAAGGCCGATGCTGCCTGCATGACCTCGCCCAGCGTCATGCTGCCTTCGAGAAATTTGGGCGCGCAAAGCAGGAGCGGCACGACAGGGGCAATCAGCATCGAGCCATGCGACACAAACGTCGTGCGCATGTGCTGGCGGGCAAGCAGCGCCCATTGCTTCAGCACATTGCCGAAGGTCTTGTCGAGGTCGTTGCGCTCCTCCTCCTCGCCGCCGAGAAGCGCGATGCTCTCGCCATTTTCCCGCACATGCGTCAGCGTGTAGCGAAATTCGGCCTCGACCTGGTTCTTGACCTCGGAGACCTGCACGAAATGGCGGCCGATCACGGCGATCACGCTCGAGGTGATCACCGCGTAGAGGACCGCGGTCACGACGAGAAAGCCGGGAATGGTGACGGTCCACCCGCCGATCGGCAGCGTCAGGGCTCCGCCGATCGTCCACAGCACCACGATGAAGGTCGAGGCCGACAGGAACGCCGCGATGACACCGGCGATGAAATCGACAGGGGCTTCGGTGGCGATCCTCAAATCCTCCGAGATGCGCGCCTCGGGGTTCTTGTGGTCGCCGCCGATGAGGTTCAGCTGGTAGTATCGACCGTTTGCCAGCCAGCGCGCGATGACTGCGGTCGCCAGCCAGGAACGCCAGCGCCGCTGGATCATCATGCGAACGGCGACCTGTGTGGTGACAAGGGCGACGGTTCCGAGCACGAGCGGCACGAACACGCCGCTGAGGTAATAGACGGTGCCGGCGTCGTGCCGCTCTATGGCGTCGAAAATCGCGCGGTTCCAGCGATTGATCCCGTACTGGAAGCCGACATTCATGCAGATCATGGCAAGCAGCCCGATCGACAACGGCCAGGCGAGCTTGTCACCACTACTGCCCCAGAAACGGCGCGCGCTGATCCAGAAGCGCTTGAGCAAATACCGCTTGCGCGCGTGCTCGGCCTCCTCGGGCGTCAACTCCGGATCGGGTTCGATGGCATCTGGCGGCAGCATGACCTCAACAGTCGATGCCGTCTCCTGGGGCGAGTTTCCGGCACCGTGCGGTTCGGTGCCGTCGACCGATTTCGGTTTGAGTTTAGCGTCGGTCATAAGCGCGATAACGGCTTACAGATCGAAATGTTTCATGCTGGCTGCCATCCGCCGTATCGAAAAACATCTGCCCCCCAACTAACCCTCTCCCCGCTCGCGGGGCGAGGGGACGGGCCCTGAGAGCCGTGGGGAACCGAGAGGTCGCGGCATATCCCCTTCACCCCGTTTACGGGGGTCCGAAGGACGGTGCCGGCAGCTGGATGAGGGGCTGTCATCGGCGATCTCTGGGCCGAGATGTCCTACCCTCAGGCGG
>NZ_JAPCZO010000035.1:0-64228 GCF_025941625.1 Rhizobium acaciae | reverse complement strand
TCCAGGACAAAACACCCGCCTCGCATTCAATCTCGACAAGGCCGTGTTCTTCGATCCGGAAACACAGGCGCGGATCGCGTGAGGGCCAGGTGCTAACATGAGCAGTTCACCTGACATCGTCATCATCGGTTCAGGCGTCGGCGGCGCCACGGTCGCGGCCGGCCTGGCCGTGACCGGTGCGAAGATATTGATCCTCGAAGCCGGTGATCAGATCGCCGATCTTCCGGTCAACCGCGACCAACGCGCGATCTTCCAGCGGGGATATTTTCGACCGAAGGAAACCTGGTACGAGGCAAGCGGCAAGGGGTTCAATCCCGGCAACTACTACAATGTCGGCGGGAATTCGAAGTTCTATGGCGCAGTATTGTCGCGTTATCGCAGCCAAGATTTCGACGTCATCCAGCACCGGGAGGGTGTGTCGCCGGCCTGGCCGTTTCCGTATGAAGCGCTGGAGCCGTGGTACTGCCTGGCGGAACGCATCTATCAGGTTCGCGGCAGTCTGGGTGAAGATCCCACCGAACCGCACCACTCGGCGGCCTACGAGTACCCGCCCGTCCCGGACGAGGCGCCGATCGCCGATATCAGGGCGCGCCTCAAGCAGAAAGGCCTGCATCCGTTTTCCCTACCGCTCGGCCTCGATCTTGACGCCTGGCTCTCCAAAGCACCCACGCCATGGGATGCGCATCCAAACGCACGCGACGGCAAGATGGACGCCGAGACCGCAGCCCTCGCAGTGGCGCTGAGACACGAGAACGTGCGGCTCGAAACCAATGCGCGTGTGACGAGGCTCGACACAGGAGCGGGGAGCCGGATCGACCGGGTGACCTATGTCAAGAATGGGCAGACGGTGACTGTTTCGCCAGAGATTGTGATCCTTTCTGCCGGGGCGGTGCAGTCGTCCGTGCTTTTGCTGCGTTCGAAAAACGACGGCTTCCCAAGGGGGCTGGCGAACTCTTCCGACCAGGTCGGCCGCAACTTCATGAACCACAATGCCTCCGCGGTCATCGGGGTCTCGCCGCGGTTCAGGAACACCTCCATCTACCAGAAGACCTTTGCCTTCAACGATTTCTATCTCTCCGACGGGGAGGGAGGGCCACCCCTCGGCAACGTCCAGCTCCTGGGGCGCATCTCCGAAAGAGTTCTCAAGGGCTCTCTGCCGCAGGCTCCGGAATGGCTTTTGCGCTTCATCACAACCCATGCCATCGACTTCTATGCGATGAGCGAGGACGTTCCCCATCCGGAAAGCCGCGTCATGGTGGATGGAGATCGGATTATTCTCCAATGGCAACGAACCAACTGGGACGCTCATCTCGCACTTGTCGCCAAGCTTAAGGCGATCCTGAAGTCGATCGGGTTTCCGATCGTGCTGGCGAGGCCCTTCGACAAGCGCACGCCCTCGCATCAATGCGGAACGATCCGCATCGGAAACGATCCCGCGACTGCGCCGCTGAACGCGTATTGCCGGTCTTATGATCACGAAAATCTCTTCGTCGTCGACGCCAGTTTCCTCCCCACATCGGCCGCGGCGAATCCTGCGCTCACCATCGCCGCCCAAGCGCTGAGAGTGGCAGATCACATCGCGTCGGGGGACTTTGCAGGCAAGACACAGGCACTGGCGGGCGCCAGGCCGGATGCAACAGGACAGTAAAATGGGATTCGATTACATCATCACTGGCGCCGGTCCCGCAGGATGCGTGCTGGCAAATCGGCTGAGCGAAGATCCTGATGTCAGCGTCCTCCTGCTGGAAGCGGGTGGAGGCGACTGGAATCCTCTTTTTCACATGCCCGCGGGCTTCGCCAAGATGACCAAAGGCGTCGCCAGCTGGGGATGGGAAACCGTTCCCCAGAAACACATGAAAGGTCGCGTGCTTCGCTATACGCAGGCAAAGGTCATCGGTGGCGGCTCGTCGATCAACGCACAGCTCTATACGCGCGGAAATGCGGCGGATTATGACCTCTGGGCTCGTGAAGACGGTTGCGAGGGCTGGGACTATCGTTCGATCCTTCCCTATTTCAAACGCGCGGAGGACAATCAACGCTTCGCTGACGACTATCACTCCTATGGCGGTCCGCTGGGCGTCTCGATGCCGGCTGCGCCGCTGCCGATCTGCGACGCCTATATCCGTGCGGGGCAGGAGCTCGGCATTCCCTACAATCACGACTTCAACGGCCGCCAGCAGGCGGGCGTGGGATTTTATCAGCTGACGCAGCGCAACCGCCGCCGGTCATCGGCATCGCTCGCCTATCTTTCGCCGATCAAGGACCGGAAGAACCTGACGATCCGGACCGGCGCGCGCGTCGCGCGCATCATCGTGGAGGGAGCCCGTGCGACAGGCGTCGAGATTGTGACCTCGCGCGGCTTAGAGATCGTGCGTGCCGAACGCGAAGTATTGATTTCGTCGGGCGCCATCGGATCGCCGAAGCTGCTTTTGCAGTCCGGCATAGGACCGGCCGACCATCTGCGCTCGGTGGGCGTCAAGGTGCTCCACGATTTGCCGGGTGTCGGCGGCAACCTCCAGGATCACCTGGATCTTTTCGTCATCGCCGAATGCACGGGCGATCACACTTATGACGGCGTCGCAAAACTCCACCGGACCCTTTGGGCTGGGATTCAATACGTCCTGTTTCGGACCGGACCGGTTGCCTCGTCGCTCTTCGAGACTGGCGGCTTCTGGTACGCCGATCCTGAAGCCCGTTCTCCTGATATCCAGTTCCACCTCGGCCTGGGTTCGGGCATCGAAGCGGGTGTCGAACGGCTCAAGAATGCCGGCGTGACGCTCAACTCCGCCTATCTGCATCCGCGCTCGCGGGGGACGGTGCGTCTGTCATCCTCCGACCCGGCTGCCTCTCCATTGATCGACCCCAACTACTGGTCCGATCCGCACGACAGGACAATGTCCCTCGAAGGGCTGAAGATCGCACGCGAGATCATGCAGCAGGCGGCGCTGAAGCCCTATGTCATGGCCGAAAGGCTTCCCGGACCGAAGGTCACGACCGACGAGCAGCTTTTCGACTACGGCTGCGCCAACGCAAAGACCGACCATCATCCGGTTGGCACCTGCAAGATGGGAAGCGGACCCGACGCGGTTGTCGGGCTTGATCTCAAGGTCCATGGCCTGGAAGGCCTCAGGGTCTGCGACTCATCCGTCATGCCGCGCGTGCCGTCATGCAATACCAACGCTCCGACGATCATGGTCGGCGAAAAAGGCTCGGACCTCATTCGGGGCTTGCCTGCACTTCCATCTGCCATCTTCGCCTACGAACGCAACGATACGCGGCCTCGGGCTCGCGCCGAAATCCGGTAGGTCATGTCGAGAGGAGAGACGACAATGTCTGAAGTCAGAGTTGCAGTGCTTGGCGCCTCGGGCTGGATGGGAAAGGTCCACACGATGGCCTACCAGACCTTTCCGCACTTCTTCGGAGTGTCGGACGGAACGGCACGGATCGTCGCTCTCGTCGAAGGTCCCTCGAAGACAGCCGGGGATCTTTCTCACAGGGCGCCTGGTGCAAGAATTCTTCAGGATTGGAATCTCGCGGTCGCTGATCCGGATGTCGATCTGATCGATATCTGCCTGCCTGACCACCTCCATTACCCGGTGGCCAAGGCGGCCTTGCTGGCCGGCAAGCATGTCTATTGCGAGAAGCCGTTGGCAAACACCGCCGCCGAAGCGCGGGAACTGGCCGACATCGCCAGGGAAAAGGGTGTCGTTACCCGTGTTGGACACGCCTTTCCTCGGAATCCCGTCCATGATCTGGCGAAAGACATCATTCAATCCGGCGAAATCGGCGAGATCAAGCTGTTCCGCGGGTGCCAGCACGTCGACATGTATGGCGATCCGAACGCGCCCTTCATGTGGCGGGCCGACGGAAAGCTCGCGCCGACCGGGATCGTCGGTGATACCGGCTCGCACATCTTCAGCTTCATGGATTTCCTGGTCGGCCGCGTCAGTTCCCTGATCGCCGACAATCTCATCGTGACGCCGCGTCGGCCTGTCGTCGAGGGCCTCGCCTATGGCGAGCAGGTGAAACTGACAGGCAACGAGTCCTGGGCTGATATCACCAACCCCGATGCGACGAACCTGCTGTGCCGGTTCGAGAACGGTGCCGGCGGGATCGTCGATTTCAGCCGTGTCGCGACCGGCCGGAAGTTCATGCAGACCTATGAAATCTATGGAACGAAAGGCAGCATCGCTTATACCTATGACGAGATAAACCGGCTGCGCTTCTATTCCAACGATGATCGGACGGGGCGGCGCGGCTTTCGGGAGATCGACGTGGGTCCGGAAAATCCCACCTTCAGGGCTTTCCTTCCTCTGCCGAATTTCGGCCTGGGCTACAATGAAAGCAAGATCATCGAGGTGGCCGAGGTGATCCGCTCGATCGTTGCAAACAGGCCGATGTGGCCGACATTCGATACTGGCCACCACATCTGCCAGATCGTCGACGCATGCATGGAGTCCTCCCGGCAAAAACGCTGGGTCGACATCCCGCTGGCTGAACGCCGATGACCATAGACGTTCCGCAGGAAATTCTTGACGCACTGACCGATGTCGACATGCCACGGCTCCCAACCGAGCCCGCCCCTTCGGACGTGGTCCGGTTCGCCGGCATCGAGGCGCCGATCTATCGAGCCGGTTGCGTCGTCGTCGGATCCGGCGCGGCAGGTCTGCGAGCCGCAGTGGAAATGAAGCGGCGTGGCGATCAGGTCGTTATCGTCAGCCAAAGCGCGTGGGGTGGAACCTCGGCCTGTTCGGGATCCGACAAGCAGACCCTTCACACGGCAAATACGGCGGATCAGGGCGACAATTACAAGGCAATGGCCCGAGCCATCCGCAGCGGCGGTGCGATGGACGAGGACACGGCCTATGTCGAGGCTGTGGGCTCGTCGCGGATGATGGCATCGCTCCAGTTCTTAGGCCTGCCGCTGCCGCAAGATCCGCTGGGCGGGACGCTCAGATATCAGACCGACCATGACGAGGTCGGCCGCGCCACCAGTTGTGGCCCCCGCACCTCCCGCCTGATGGTCAAGGTGCTGGCCGAGGAGGCGATCCGGCTCGGAGTGCCGTTTTTCAACCAGACCACGGCGGTAAAGATCCTCACCGAGGGCGCTGGCGCTGACCGCCATGTCGTCGGGATAATCGCCATGCGCGCCACTGATCGTACGGAGGAGAACCCGCTGGGCATCGCGCTGTTCGTCAGTGGGGTGATCGTGCTCGCCGCCGGCGGGCCGGGCGAACTCTATCGCGACAGCGTTTATCCCAACGGCTGCTTCGGCTCTCTCGGATTGGCACTCGAGGCAGGCGTCGAACTCGTCAACCTGACCGAAAGTCAGTTTGGCATCGGAACACGCAGGGAAGGGTTCCCGTGGAATCTGTCGGGCACCTATGTCCAGGCGATCCCGCATATCTACTCGCTCGATTCCGAAGGCGCCGAGCACCATTTTCTGGCAGAATACTATCGCAGCACGCAGGAGCTGGCGTCGAACGTCTTCCGCAAGGGCTATCAGTGGCCATTTCACGCGACGCGCATGCTGGACTTCGGCTCGAGCCTGGTCGACCTTGCCATCTCCAGCGAAACCGCCGCCGGGCGCCGCGTCTTCATGGATTTCAATCGCAATCCGCTACCCGTGCCGGGCGACCTGCCGTTCAGCCCGGAGAGACTGGATGAAGACGTCCGCAACTATCTCGGCAAGGCCGGCGCCGACCAGGACATGCCAATCGATCGATTGAAGCATATGAACCCGCTGGCGATCGAGATCTACCGCCGCTACAAGATCGATATCGCCGAGGAGCCGCTGGAATTTGCCGTTAACAACCAGCACATGAACGGCGGCATCATGGTCGACTGCTGGGGCCGCAGCAGTCTCGGCGGCTGTTACGCGGTCGGAGAAGCAGCGGGCACACACGGCGTGACGAGGCCGGGTGGAGCGGCGCTCAATGCCGGACAAGTCTTCGGTACGCGCGCGGCAGAGCACATCAGCGCGCGCGGCAGGGCGAAGCGGTCGGCCGCAGAGGACATAGCCGATATCGCAGAGGCGGGCATCGCCGACCTCCTTGCAGTCCTTCGGACCGAGAGCCTGCTCACCGTCAAATCGATCCGTTCGCAAGTACAGGCGCGAATGAGCGAAAAGGCCGGCATCATCTGTGATCAAGAAAGCGTGGGCCGGGCTTTGATCGAAGCGCGCAAACTGAACGCTGAAATCCACGCGAACGGCATTGCCTACGGTCGCGCAGCGGAGGCCGTTCGAGGCGTGCAATGGCGCCATATGGCGCTCGCCTCGGAAGCCGTGCTCAGCGCGCTTGATTTCTTCATTCGCAATGGAGGCGGCAGCCGCGGGGCGCGCGCGATATGCGATGCGGAGGGCGAATCGCTTCCGCTGGCGCGCTCAGGACCGTTGCAAGATTATCGCTTTCGGAAGGAACGCGAAGCGCACCGCAAGGAGCAGATCGTCGTTCGGCTTGATGGCGATGAGATCAGGCTTTCAACCCGTCCGAACCGCACGTTGGATGAAAGCGCCAAGTCCTTCTTCGAGCGAGACTGGCCAGCCTGGCTGACAGGCCGCATCTACGATCTGGGCGCGGACAAATGAGGCGATGCCGGTAGGCGTCACTTCGAGGCGGAACCGTGCGGCCGATCAATCGGGATTCGGAACCGGCGGCGGAACCCGTACGCGCTCCGTGTCGTCGGAGCCTTCGGCGATGGCTTCCTCGCTTTTGCGCACGTGCCTCGGCGGGTCCTTTCCTTCGACAGGCTTCGGCGACAGCTGGTCGTCGGCCTGGATCTCGTCGGTGTTCAGGTAGTTCTTGCTTTCGCCCATGGCGTTACTTCCGGTTGGAGAATTGTGGGGCAGGGATGCCGTCCCGCGCTTTGGGCTAACTCTCGGCGACGTGACAGGTTCCCTCGTTCCCCACGGCTCACAGGTCGGCTCCGGCTTTGAAAACGTCGAGCTCGACCATGACGGGCGCGTGATCGCTCGTATGCTCCCAGCCGCGCGGTTTTTTCCGGACGGTCGCCGATCGAAGCCATGGGGCGACCGCCGGACTGAGCAAGAGATGGTCGATCCGAAGCCCTGCATCGCGTTCGAAGCTGTTCCGCCAGTATTTCCAGAAGGTGTAGATACGCTCTCCCGGATACAGATGCCTGACGGCATCGGTCCAGCCCTGGGCGACGAGATCAGCATAGGCCTTGCGTACTTCCGGCCTGAAAAGGGCATCGTCCAGCCAGCGTTCCGGCTTGTATACGTCGATCTCCGTCGGCATGACGTTAAAGTCGCCGGCCAGGATCGAAGGCACATCGAGCTCGAGGAGTTCGGCGGCGTAGGCCTGTAGACGGCGAAACCAGCGCAGCTTGTAATCGAACTTTGCTCCTGGAAACGGATTGCCGTTGGGAAGATACAGGCATCCGATCAGGATGCCGTCGACGGCAGCTTCGATATACCGGCTGTGAGTATCGTCAGGATCACCGGGAAGACCGCGCCGCGTCGGGATCGGTGTCTTGCCCCTTGCCAGGATCGCTACCCCGTTCCAGGATCTCTGTCCATGCCAGATGGCGCCGTAGCCGGCTCGTTCGATCTCCTTTCGCGGAAACCTGGCATCGTCTGTCTTCAATTCCTGGAGGCAGACCACATCAGGGGCGTCCTCCTTGAGCCAGCGCAGCAGGATGTCTAGCCGCCCATTGATCCCGTTGACATTGTAGGTTGCAATCTTCACGATGCCCTCGGAAATCAAAGCACGGACGGGCTATCGAAGCGCTCCTGAGTTTCGTCCTCAGGAAATCGCCGCCCGCAATCGTCCTAATGGAGGCGGCTCTCCACACTGCAATGGCCGCCGGTCGAATCCCCTGGGGGGTGATCGAGCGAGCCGACTGTTATTTGGCTCCTCAACGCGTCGCGCCGAAGACGAAGGCAATGCCGGCGACGATCGCTGCGGCTGTCAGCGGCTGCCGGCGTATGCGATCCTCGAGGTCATGGACGAATGTGCGTGCTTCCGCCTTTGCCAGGCGGGCTGTTCCAGAAGCCAGCTCCGAAGCAGATTCAGCCATCCGACCGGCTTCCTTCTGAAGCGCGCGCATTTCTTCGCGGTCCACATCAAGTCCTTCGGAGGAGCGGGCGGTTTCACCGCTTGAATCCAGGGCTTGATCCACGAGTGGAATCTCCTCGTCCAGCCTGGTGGGATCCGGCTCCCGCTTCACACGCTCAGCTGCCTCGATGTCGCTGCGGCCGGCAGGAATGGAGGTGTGGGTGGCCGACACCGGGTCGGACGCCGGAAAGGTATCCTCGATTGCTTTGTCGAGTTCGCCTTTTCGGGCCTGCTTCCGCTGCTCTGCCTGCTCTTTTCTCATCGACTGGACTGCGGGGGAGTCATTCGGATTTGCCATTGGGGTTTCCTCTGTTGCACTTCGACAATCAAAGCGACGACAGGCAAAGAAGTTCCATAAATGCTGCCGCGCTTAACACCGAAAGGATTGAACAGAGGTCAGCAAATTCGCGCTTACGATGACATTGCACGGCCTTTTTCCGATGACGAGCATTGCAATCGGGGCAAGCCGGACCAAAGTCTTGCCGGCGCCTACTACCTAGGTCGGTTGCATTCTTTACGCGGAACAGCGAGAAATCTCATACGTCACATATTGAGCCGCGAGGAACGGACGAACGAGGCTATGGCATGAGTATCCGGAAACGCGATTTTCTAAGATTGGGCAGCGGCGCCGCGGTCGCCCTCGTCGCTGCCGCATTGCCAGCCAGTTTGAATTTTGGCGGTTCCCTTCCTGTTCTGGGGTTGGACTTTGCGCAGGCAAAGGACGGCAACAACGGGAATGGCAATGGTAATGGTGGAGGGAATGGCAACGGCAACGGCGGCGGCAATGGCAACGGGGGAGGGAATGGCAACGGTGGCGGCAACGGCAACAGCGGTTCCGGGAATGGCAATGGCGGTAATTCCTCCGGTGGTGGAGGATCTTCTACCTCTAGCACAGGATCGTCAGCAGGATCGGGAGCGAAAGCGACAGCAACGTCCGATGGCTCGATCGACGTCCGTCATTCGAATGGCATCACTGAAGTCCTGCAGCGCGGTCGCTACATTATGAAGGACTCGAAGGGCCGGACGATTATAAATCGACAGGCGACGGCCAACGATGCCCGCCGGCTGAGCCGCCTTCTTCGCTGAAGCATGATAGTCGGGCGATAAGCTTTTTCAGCGCCGTTCGCGCCACTGTAGAGCCGCTTCGGTCCGGTTTGAGGCGCCGAGCTTGCTGAGGATTTGGGTCATATGGTGCTTCACGGTCTTTTCCTGCAGGTTGAGACGCAAGCCGATATGCTTGTTTGACAGGCCCTGAGCGACAAGATCCATCACCTCGCGTTCCCGTGGCGTCAGGCTGTTTTTGTCGGAGGTTCCGCCATTCAAAGAATTTTCCATGACTTTCGCCGACATCGTCGGCGAGATATATCGCGAGCCGCGCAAAACGGTTTGGATCGCTTCGGCGAGGCCACGTGAACCAACACCTTTGAGAACATAGCCCATCGCGCCCCGTTGCAGAGCTCCCAGTAAAGTGTCTACCTCCTCGGATACCGTTAACATCAGCACTTTCGTTGTGGGGCTACGCGCCAGGACGTCACTGATCGCCGACAGTCCGCCGCCGGGCATCGAGACGTCGAGGAGCATGACGTCGGGGTGGTTGTCCGAAGCGATCATCGCCGCGTCATCGCTGCTGGCCCCCTCACCAACGACGATAAAGCCGCTGATCTCCGACAGGCTGCGCGTTACACCCTCTCGAAAAAGCGGATGATCGTCCACGACGCCGATGGTGATTGCTGTCATCCCTACTCCCCCACTTCCATTGGCTCGAAGATCATGGTCACGGTCGTTCCTCCTTCGCCTGTCCTGATGTCGAAAGAACCTCCCAGGCTGTCGATGCGCTCCCGCAACCCCACGAGGCCGAGGCTCGTTGGCCTCACCTCGGTCGGATCGAAGCCGTCGCCGCGATCGCTGACCTCGACACGGACATGACCCTTGTGCGAGACGGCCCTGACAGCCTGCTGAACGCCGCCGCCGTGGCGATAGGCGTTATTCAAGGCTTCCTGAACGAAGCGATAGATACAGATCTTCACGGCGGGAGGAAGCTCCGGTCCATCTTCGTCGACGATCGTTTCGACATGGGTTTCGGTCTTGTGCCGATGCGCTTCGACGACCCGCATTACGATCTCGGTGATCGAGGACTTCTCGATCTGCGGGAGCACCAGTCCGCTGCAGATATTGCGGATCTCCGTCATCGCTTCGGCAAGGCTCGAGCGTATCCAGGCAAGTTCCTTTTCGCGCGCTTCGGGCTGGGTGGACGCATTGATCAACACGTCGCTGTCCAGGCGCAATGAGGCATAGGCGATGTGCTGGGCCGGACCGTCGTGCAGATCGGCACCGATGCTACGCAAATATGTTTCGTTCAGCGCTGCCGCACGCTGGGAGGCGCGCTGCAGGCGCCGCTGAAGTCCGCGGTTTTCCGCCAGCAGCGCCGACAGTTCGGTGACCCGTTCTTTGAGATCCTTGCGCTGCGCCTCGATCGTGCGGCTACCCCGGAACACCAGAACGGAGAGAACAAGGAAAAAGGTCGCCGTCAGAGCGGCGACGGCGCCCCAGCTCCGGAGCCTGGCATGCGCCAGACTATCGCCCAATCCTTCTGCTGTCTCGTAGAACTCAAGGACGGCGACCGCCTGACCGGACCATGGCTGGAGCACAGGGTTATAGATCTCCATCAGCGGCTTGCCGAGCGCGCGCTCCTTGTCGCTTTCCGGATCGCTGGCGATTTCGTAGCCCGCGACGAGAGATCCTGCGAATGCCCTCTGCAGCTTGTCGCTGACCGCAAACGTCTTGCCTACCAGCTCCTTCTCGTTCGAATAGAGGATGGTGCCGTCGCTTCGCCACAGCTTGAACGAAACGAGGCGTTTGCCGAGTGCACCCTGGCCGAGCGTTTCGTCCAGAGCCTGGGAACTCGCATCGTCCAGCAGTGACTCGGTTTGCATATTGGGAAGTAGCGGCGCGATCACGCTGTCCACGTAAAGCGCCGTCGCCGCGCCCGAATTGTGGATTACGGTCTCCTCTATGAGATGGCTCACAAAAAAGCCGACCACGAACATGGCGGCAATCGATATGAGTCCACCCGCGATGAAGAACTGGGAGGCGAGTGAGCGGGCATTCCAGCGGCGAAGCCAATTCATTTTGATACCGGTAAGAGACTGCCCAATTAAGCTACCGCGTCTTTAGAGTTTTCCAAACAGCATCAGGGCACATTCCTGGTGTCGAACACCTCGGCGCCTCTTATGCTTTGGGTCAACCCGACGGTGTCACCGGACATGGCTGCGCCCAAGATATAGAGAAGAGCGGCCAAAACGATAACAAGGGCGAAGACGGACGCGTTACAGGCGTCATTCACTCGGGATCTATGACTCTGGTTCATGTTTGGATCTCCTTCAATATCGTTCGAAACGGCGTAAGTCCGACGCGCGTTCCACCCCAGGGACTTCGGTCCGACAGAGGTTGGGACCAAGGTCTAACCCCGTAGACATCAGCAGGAAGGCGTCGAACCCTATGCTTCGGAGATGGCAATCGCCGCCGGGATCAACCGCGGCTCACCGGACAGCCCCTGACGTTTCTGAATTTCGCGGTCTCCGACGATGTTCCTGAGGGGCACAAGACTTGGCGTGACGCCGGTGCCGATATCGTTGAATTGCTCCTGGCAAGTCTCAGCATTTCGAGGGAAGAGGCGAAACGGCTCGCATTGGAAGAGCTGCCACAACTTTCCCGCAAGTGGCGGCCTTCTTCCAGGCGAGACTTCCAGAGCGTACTTCTGACGCATCCCCAGGCGCCTGCGTCCCGTTGGATCGCGCCATCTCCGTCATCCCCTCCCTATGCCCGCGGTCACGGGGCTTCTCGATCCTGCAGTAGGGTTTAGGACCAAAGGCCGGGCTCCATCGGACTGAGGTCCGGGGCGTGGAACGACCCTGCCTCCAGCTAGTTGGTTTGCCAGCGGTCAAGAAGGCCGCCTCGAAACAGAAGGAGGAGAAAATGCTCTCCAAGCTTATCGTCGGTGCAGTAGCTGCCACGACCCTGATGTCGGGCGTCGCATTCGCCCAGTCCTCGACCGTCAATGGTGCCGCCGGTGGCGCGGTCACCGGCGCGATCGTCGGCGGCCCCGTCGGCGCTGCTGTCGGCGGCGTTGCCGGTGCAGTCGTTGGTACGGCGATCGATCCGCCGCCGCAAAAGGTCATCACCTATGTCCGCGAGGCTCCGGCCCCGTCGGCGCGCGTGGTCGTCAAGGAGAAGGTTGTCGTCGGCCAGCCCCTGCCGGAGACGGTCGTCGTGACGCCTATTCCGGATGACCCGACCTATGCTTATGCAGTGGTCAACGATGAACGTGTCATCGTCGAGCCGTCGTCCCGCAAGGTGATCCAGGTTATCAAGTGACCTGATCCTACGCGGTCTCTGCCGCGTCTTGCCTCCCAATATCATCGTCAGAACCTGAGAACCGCCGCACGACGGACGATAGCGTCGTCGTGCGGCCAAAAAGCAGAGAGATTGTTATGAAGACCAAGACACTCGCCGTACTGATGACGGCACTCTCGATCGGCGTTTCGCCGGTCGGCATCATGTCCGCTACGGCGCAGGATGCACCGATTCTTCCCAAGAAGGGTGCTGCTCAAAACGACCAATCCAGCGGGGGCGCGACCCAGCAACCGGATGCGGGCGGTGCCTCCTCGGGCGGCGCGGGAGTATCGAGCGAGCAAGCCACGCAGCCTTCCGGCTCCGACGGAAGCTCGTCGGGTGCGTCGAGCGGAACCTCCACTGAGGGATCCTCCGATCAGACGACAACCCAGCCCGGTGCTAAGACGCAGCCCGGAAGCTCGACCGAAACCGGCTCCGGTGCTGCAGGTACAGACGCCTCAGGCGGAGACCCGGACAGTTCGAAATCTTCCAAGTCGGGACAGTCGTCGACGGAAAGCCAGAAGCCCGCCGGCAGCCAGGACACTGGCACGTCGACCGGCTCCGGTGAAACCCAGAAGTCCGGCGACGTCAAGTCTTCCAGCGGCTCGACTGAGACCCAGTCGAACGGCAAGACGAAGGTGGAGAACAACAACACATCCGTCAACAGTAACACCGAGAACACCACGAAGACCGAGACGAGCAATACGACCAACGTGAACATCTCCGTCGAACAGCAGACGGAAATCCGCAGCGTTGTGAAGGAGGTTCATGTCGAGCCGGTGCGGGAGGCGGACTTCACGGTCACCGTCGGCACCACCATCCCGAAGAAGATCAGGCTCGAGCCGCTGCCGCCGCGGATCGTGGAAATTGTACCGCAGTACAAGGCCTACCGTTTCTTCCTTCTCGCGGATGGCCGGATCGTCATCGTCGATCCTTCCGCATTCACGATCGTCTACATCATTTCGGCATAACGGACGGTGCCCGGCGGCGACCTCGGCCGCCGGGCCCAGGAGAGGAACATGATCTATTCCGAAGAAAAATCCGGTGGTCTGGCCTTGCCGCTGATCGTCATCCTGCTGGCAATGACCGGTATTCTCGGCGTGCTTGTCGCCACTGGCGACCGACATGACAGTACTGCCGGCCGCGTCTGGGTTCCACAGGCTCACCAGCAGGGGTCGGGACAATGAAAGCCATCGCATCCGTTGCCTTTGGAATCTTAAGCTCGGTCGGGGTTTGCATGGCTGCTGTGTCTGTCGCGTCCCAAGTCGTGGCGGATTCCGAGTCCCACGCATTCAATGACCTTGCAGCGCCCGATCTCTGGACGACGACGCCGGTGAAAGTCGATCCTCGGCAGCAGCGCTATGAACGAATTGCGCCTCTCTATTCCAGCTACGTCACCGAGGCATCGCCCGTCATCACCGCAAGGGCGAGGCCGGAACCCGTTCGCCCGACGGCCGAACGTCAGACACCCCAGCCAGAATTTTCGGTCGAGCATCTTGCCTGGTGTGCGGACCGCTACCGCTCTTTCGATCCCGCGACCAACAGCTATCGATCCTATAGCGGAGAGACGCGCGAGTGCGTTTCGCCGTTCCGGCGGATCGTCGCCGGGGCCGATGAAGGCGTTGGCACGAAAGTGAATGCACAGGCGGCAGCCCGGTGCGCCGCTCGCTACAAGTCGTATCGACCGCAAGACAATACGTATCAACCATGGGACGGACCGCGGCGCAGCTGCGACGTGTCGGATCTCGTAGCGGCGAGCAACTGATGTGGTCGCGCGGTCCGCACCCGATTGCACGACCTGGTCAGTCGGACTAAAGTCCGTGTTGCAAACGCTACGGTTGTGATACCTGGTTGCATTCAGAGCTTGGAGAGCGGGGATGGCGACGGCGCTGATAACGGAAATCCAGCAGGCACAGACAAGGCTTCCGCTCTTGAGCCGGGCGGACCGGGGAGCCCTTATCGTTCGCATTCTCCGCGAGCTGAAGACGCATCGGCGAGAGGTTCTCGGACATGTGCCGGCCGAGCGCTGCGTTTGGATCGACAAGCTGATCGCGTCCGTGTCCTCGACGATATCGGAAATCGCCAACATGCAGGACGCCGAGTTCAATCGCGTCTTGAACGAGTTCGAAAAGCTTATAGCGACGCTCGATGACATTTCGCATACCGAGAAGCGATCGAAAACAATTCATTGAGAGGGTCACCTCGTCAGCCTCGATGGCGCAGGGCGTCGACGAGCGCCACGAAAGCCGGAGAGGACTGCCTTCTGCTGGGATAGTAGAGATGGTAGCCATCCCAGTGTGGGGAAAAGGCTTCCAGCACGCGTCTCAGACGGCCTTCCGCGATATGAGGTAGCGCGACGTCTTCCGGTACGTATGCCAAGCCAAGTCCGTCCAGCGCCGCTTCCACACTCTGATAGGAGTTATTGAAGGCAAGCTGTCCCTCGACCCTGATCCTGATCTCTTTCCCGTTGTCTTCGAACTCCCATGCCCAGAAGCCGCCATATGTGGGCAGGCGCTCGTTGATGCAGTTGTGGCGGACGAGGTCCTGCGGATGCTGCGGAACCCCCTTGCCCTCGAAATATGAGTGTGCGCCGACGACGGCAAAAGGGAAATCAGGCCCGATGCGTGTCGAGATCATGTCTTTCGCCACCTGCTCCCCCATCCGGACGCCGCCGTCGAAGCGCTCGGTCACGATGTCAGACAGCCCGTTTTCGCGTATCAGCTCCACCTTGATGTCAGGGTTGTTCGGTAGGAAGCGCTGGAGTTTCGGCCAGATGATCCACCTTATTGCGTGGTCTGATGCCGTGATGCGGAGGTTCCCGGCTGGCTTTTCCCTGAATTCGGTGAGGGTTTCAAGTTGCGCCTCGATCTCGTCGAAATGAGGCCCCACGCCTTGAAACAACCGCTCTCCGGCGTCGGTGAGCGAAACGGCCCGCGTGGTACGGGTCAGCAGCCGGATTCCGAGCCGCGTCTCGAGCTGGCGGACAACGTGGCTGAGCGCCGATTGAGACACGCCCAGTTTCGCAGCCGCTCGCGTAAAACTCTTCTCTCGGGCGACCGCCAGAAAAGCCATCAGGTCATTGACGCTCTCGCGTGGCATTCACGAGCTCCTTCGGATCAAATGGCCGTTGTACTGAATTTGCTGAGGCTGGACATTGAAATCATCGTGAACACCCGCCTGGCTCTGTTCGCACTGGAACAAGTTGCGCCGCCGGCCATTTGTCGTCCATGAAAACAGCCCTGCCGATGTCGCTGCTCGCTCTGGCCTTCTCCGTTGGCGGTGCCGCCGCGCGGGAACTCCGACCCGAAGACATCAATACCGTGTCGATTGCGTCCATCGGGACTGAGAGATCTGGGTCGGGAGATCCGGACCCGGCGATCGTCCGTCTTCAGGTTCTGCTCGACCGTGCAGGCTCGTCTCCCGGCGTGATCGATGGCCTCTCCGGCGAAAACGTCGACAAGGCCGTGGCCGGCTTTGAGGCCATGAACAATCTTCCTGTCGATGGGAGGCTGGATCCAGAGGTCGCCTCCCGCCTTGAAGGCAATACTTCTGTCGTTGAGAGCTATGTCGTCTCGCCAGAGGATGCCGCGGGTCTCGTTGAGAAGATCCCTGAAGACTATGGCGAGAAGGCAAAGATGCAGAGCTTGGGATATACGAGCGTTGCCGAGAAGCTATCAGAGCGGTTCCACATGGGTATCGATCTCGTGCATGGGCTCAATCCGGCTTCGCAGTTTGCTCCTGGCGACACGGTGTGGGTGGTGAACCCAGGTCCTCCAAGGGAAGGAAAGGTCAAGATGATCGAGGCTGACAGGAAGACGGGGCAGGTGCTCGCCTATGCCGCGGATGGATCGCTGCTTGCAGTCTATCCCGCAACGATCGGAAGCGAAGACAATCCGGCGCCGTCAGGCAAGCACAAGGTCAAGGGTGTCGCGCGGATGCCGGTCTACAGATATGACCCGAAGCGCAACTTCAAGCAGGGAAAGAACGACAAGGTCTTGACGATCCCGAAAGGGCCGAACGGTCCTGTTGGTACGGTCTGGATCGACCTGACCGAGCCGACCTATGGGATACATGGGACACCGGAGCCGAAGCTCATTGACAAGGTGGGATCGCATGGCTGCGTGCGGCTGACGAATTGGGATGTCGAAGAGCTGGCCGGCATGGTCAAGCCAGGGGTCGTGGTGGACTTCGTCAATCGAAGTTCGGCCACGCCGAAGTGAGGGAGTATATTGAAAATCCCACTCTTCTCTGCTTGTCACTGACACCTCCGGCCCAGCGCATGGGCCGTGCCGCCTGCATGATCAGTTTGCTTGAGTCTTGTATGCGGCATCTTGCCGAACCGAAGCGACTCCCTTTACCGCGCGAAGCGCATCGAGCGCGTCAGGATTGACAGTACCGTTGACAATCATGAAGCGCTCGTGGCTTTGCACCTGTTCGAGGCCTTGCGACTTCAAGTCGCCGACGACCTCTCCCAAACTGCGGGCCTCGTTTTTGTCGATCCGAATGGTAACTTCAATCTTATCGGTCGTCATACCTCGCCGCTTCCTCTTGCCTGGAGCAGGCCCTTGCCAACATCCCTAGCAGAGGAAGATAGAGGCTTTGTAAGCTGAATCAAGCGCGCCCATAGCGCCCATCCGCGAAACTTCGGATCAGACTGAGCAATAAGAGCCGCAACGCCGGCAACATGTGGGGTCGCCATGCTGGTGCCATCCCACCGGTCATACTTGTCATCGGGCAAGCTCGAAAAAATGTCGACGCCAGGAGCGGCAATGTCCACTTCCTGACCAGGATTCAAACCGCCGCATGAGAACGATGCCGGCGCGAAGGAGCGATCCACGGCGCCAACTCCCAGGATCGTGGACGCATTCGCCGGAGAACCAACTGGCGCAATCTGTTGAGGACGAGAACTTTCGTTCCCAGCGGCGGCAACAACTAAGGTTCCCGCGTCTAAACATACCTGCCCAATTTGCTCGTAGTCGTCACTCGGCGCATCTCCAATTTGCGTTGCAGCGCCTAGCGACATCGAAATAACATGGCAGCCTTCATCCAGCGCCCATTCCATGCCGGCAATGATCGACCGGTCAGTACCGAAGCCATCGTCACCCAGCACCTTTCCGGCGTAGATTTCCGCCTCATGGGCGATGCCGTAGCGTGGGCCGCTGGTCGGTCGCAATGGACCGCATGCCGTGCCGATACAATGCGTTCCGTGACCGTGAACATCGCCTTCGGAACTGCGTGTTGCAAAGAGCTTCTTGGTGACGGAACGGCCGACAAAATCCTGATGAGTTTCGTCAAATCCGGTATCCAGTATTGCTACCTTGATGCCGACCCCGCTCAGGTCACCTTCGATAGCCCTGATAGCCTGCAGTCCCCAAGTGTTGCTGGTCTCGTCAAAGGCAGCCCGGGCCACAAGCCCCTCTGGCCCCGTTTTGCCCAATAAGCGATCGACCAGTTCGTTCACGGCGTCACGATAGCCGAGCAGGTAGTCACGGTCCAAAGAGGTTGCAACGCCGCCCACCGTTGCCTGTGCGAGGTCTAGCCGCTTCGTCAGCGGACCGCCGAGGGCACGATAGGATCGCTCCGGCCGGGCCGCGCTGACGACCTTCTGCTGCATGGCATTTTGCAACATGGGCTTCAGTCTCTCGCCATCCCGGCGCACAATTGCGATCCCGAAACGTTCGAAGTACTGAACATCAGCGCCATCGAAATCATTTGGCACCGCCACGGCGCTGCGAAAATCTTTGGACGATGCGACACGGAAGCCGCCTTTTTCGAGTTGCTGTACACCCTCGCTCCTTGCTTTGGGTGTAAATCGCACCACCATGCCAAGACCCGATGTGCCGTCGCCTTGTGCGTTGACCCTGCCTCGCGTTGATTTCGCCATGATACCAACTCTCCCCCATCTTTCACGGTTTTAAAGCAATACAAAAGCCGCAAGCTTGGCGCGGCATACCCCGTTAATCGAGCCGAAACTCGGGTTCGGGACAGCGGCGGAGCTGCTGGTGGATCGATGCGGATTGACCAGATGTTTTTCCGCTGACTTGCCGCCAGAACTCAAAGCTTCGCCAACCGAAAACTGGAGCATTCGGCAAGCAAGCATAATAAATTGTACCTTGTAGGTCGATTTCGGGATGTACTTCCCCTGGCCGAAATCTCGGCGGCAAATATACATCTTATTGTTGAGTTAGCAAATGAAAATTCTAGCGGTCGTTCGCCGGCGTTTCATTGCTTTTCAGGTAGCCTATACTTCTACATCTCCTCCCCATTGTATTTCCTCGCTATTTTTGTGCCTGAGGTGGCTCTGTCCGATTATCGATACTGCCTTGCAATAACGGACTTGCGGCGAAAAGCGCCAGCGATACCGGCAATGGCACCGCTTACAACGAGGCGCCAACCGCGGGGCAGGGAATCCGATGCGCAAAAACGAGTGCGCTGAAACCGCACAGACATCGACTGAGCTTTACCGGTAATTTACCAACTTTAAGATGAATAATAGCCCAATATGATTAGTTGACTTCGCGTTCTAGGTGTATGAATTATCCCGCGGGCTGGAAAACGGAGGGTGTTGCCAATGGCAATCGTTTTTCAATCGCACGGGGGTGCGGAGAAAGAGCGCGCAGTTCCAGGGCCGAGCGTTCGGGCCGGGCGGCCAGCGACGGGTGACGTCGCGGTCGATGAAGAAGCTGACTTCGGTTATTTCGTACCGCCATTAGATGCGCCAGAGAATTACCTTCCCAACACGGCGGAAACGCTTGGGGAGCTCGATGAGCTCGGCGAAATGATGATCGATGTTGTCGCGACGCCGACGAGCGAGGATCCGACGGAAGATTCCACGCTCCCGCCTGTGTTCACATATTGGGGACAATTCCTGGATCACGAGCTGACGGCCCGAACTGATCGCGAAGGAGCGATCTCGAGCATGGTCAACGCACACCCGCCTGTCGCCTCGTCGACAGTGGAGAGCCAGTTCAGAAATGCTCGCTCGCCCCGTTTCGATCTGGATAGTGTCTACGGCGGATCTGCCGTCGGCGAGGGGATAGATGCGGATGTTGTCAAAGTGATCTCCGGCCTTCGCCACCCCACGCTGAAAAACAAAATGCGTGTCGGGACAGCCGTCGATCCGGGGCCGCTTCCCGACAACCTCGACGAACATCGCGACCTCCCTCGCTACGGCCAGGTCCAGTCGTCTGTCCGGGAGGCGGCTTTACGTCTGGCTCAGGCCGCGATGACTCCCGAGGCGTTTCAGAAATTCTCTGATAGCTTGCCCCAGCGGGCGATAATCGGGGACAATCGCAACGATGAAAATCTCGTCGTCGCGCAGTTCCATCTGAGCTTTCTCCGGTTCCATAACAAGGCCGTCGACTATCTTGCATCGCATGACACGGGCTGGATCGCCGATTTCAGCTCGGCGCAGGCTCTGACAAGACTTCATTACCAATGGTTGATTGTAGAAGGATACCTCAAGGGCGTTTGCGATCCGGTTGTGGTGGACCGCGTCGTCAACGATCGGGCATCTCACTTCTTTAAATTCAGAGCCGAGTTCGATGCCCGGAGACAGAATACCCGGCTCGGCAACGCTCTGCCGTTGGAGTTCTCCACGGCGGCCTATCGGTTCGGTCATTCCATGGTCAGAGCCTTCTACGACTACAACAAGAACTTTGGGCGGCCGGGTACAGGTTTTCTACCGCGCGCCACCTTGCAGTTGCTTTTCGAATTCACTGGCGGCGGCGGCAGGCTGGATAACGCGAAGAAGCTGCCCAAGAACTGGATAATCGACTGGACGCGCTTTACCGGAGCCGATCCCCATGATGCGAGCGATGGGGAGCCGGCCCGTCTTGCCAGGAGGATCGATACGGAACTTGCTCCGCCATTGCATACCCTGTTCAAGGAGGGGGAGGACCAGGCCGACCAACAGCTCAAGGAGTTGTTCAAGAACCTGGCAAGGCGGAACCTTCGTCGGGGCTACAATCTCAGGCTCCCGACGGGTCAGGCTTTACACAAGCATCTCAACCAGACTGGCGCGGTGCAGTCCTCGCCGATCCAAGATGTCTCAGCGCTGTTCGCCGCGAAGCCCGATCTGAAGAACTTCCTCGCCGGCACAGGATCGCGTTTCCACGAACGTACACCGCTCTGGTTCTACATTCTGGCCGAAGCCGAGGCTGCAGGCGGAAATCGATTGGGCGAAGTCGGGAGCTGTCTCGTGGCGTCGACCTTCGTGGGCGTGCTGCTTGCGGATCCGGACTCGGCTCTTTCGCGTGGATTCACGCCCAGTCAGAGCCCTCTCAAGATGCCAGACAACACGCCGATCGACTCGATCGCCAAGTGGATGCGGTTCGCGGCGGTCATGCAGTAAGTGCTCGCAAGACTATTTTGCCTCGCCGCACCGCGGCGAGGCAAGCCGCCCTATCATCGGGGTTCACGAAGCCTTGGCCTCGAAAGCCGGGGCGAAATCACCCAGCAATTTTGCCTTGAGGATGGTGGCCTCGATATCCTGCTCCACGATCGCTTCCAGATCGGCGAAGCTGTCGATGACATAGTAGATCGGCTGGAGAATATCGATCCGGTAGGGCGTGCGGAGCACGCTCAGCAGATCGAACGGCCGGAATTCGCACGCCTTGCCTTCCATTGCCGCCTTCGCTTCGCTGGGCGATGAGACGATGCCCGCGCCGAAGCAGCGGCGTCCCTGCGGCGTATTGATCAGGCCGAATTCGACGGTGAACCAGAAGATCCGGAACAGGTGCCAGGAATAGCCCTTGCCGAGGCGGACGGCGGTTTCGCCGAAATGCCGGACGAAATTGGCATAGCTCTGGTTGGTGAGCATGGGGCAGTGGCCGAAAACCTCGTGGAACAGGTCCGGTTCCTCGATATAGTCGATATGCTCGCGACGGCGGAGGAAAGTTGCGAGCGGGAATTTGCCTTGCGACAGAAGCTCATAAAAGCGCGAGGGCGGAATGAGCGCCGGCACGCCTTCGACGCCGAAGCCGGTGGTCTCGTTCAGGCGTCTGTTGACGTCGAGAAGCTGCGGCACCTTATCGGGCTTCAACCCCAGCATTTTGACGCCGTCCAGATATTCGCGGCAGGCCGTATTGGCCAGCAGCTTCATCTGACGCCGGTAGAGTTCACCCCAGATAACATCTTCATCCGGGGTGTAGTCGTACAAACCGTCTGGGCCGGGCAGTTTGGCGGTGTAGCTGCTTTCCTTGGTCATGTGCTGATCCTCCCGAGCAGGGCGCTTTTCCTGCCATTATGATCCGAGTTTGGAGGATTTTCTTTTCTTTCATGCTGGCTGTCGCCATAATGGTGGCAAATATTCCCGAAAGTGCCGCCAAAAATGAAAGAACCTAGGAATTTTCGCCGCAAGCTTCTGCAGCTCGTCCAGGCCGACGGCAGCCTGTCGCTGGCCGACCTGGCGGAAAAGGCCGGCATGTCGCAGAGCTCGGCCTGGCGGAAGATCCAGGAACTGGAAGCCGACGGGGTCATCCGCAAGCGTGTGACGCTGCTCGATCCCGGAAAACTCGATCTCAAGCTCTGCGTCATCGCGCATGTGACGCTGGAGGATCACCACGAAGAGGCGGTCGCGTCTTTCGCTTCCGTGGTGCTGGAACGGCCGGAGATCATGGAGTGCTACGCCTTGTCAGGCGCCTTCGACTACATGCTGAAGATCCGGGCAAGCGACGTGGAAAGCTACGAAGCCTTCATGACCCGCTATCTCATGCGCAACCCGCATGTGCGCACGGTCGTCTCGAGCTTTGTGCTGCGCGAGCTGAAATTCTCGACCGAATTGCCGCTCTAGATATGACTGCGCAGGGCGATGCCATCGACATCATCGCGCAGTCGCCATGTCAGTGCCCCGGCATCAGCACCGGAAAGCCCTCGAATGTCTTCAGCGTATCGAGGACGATCGACGTTTTCACGTGCTGCACCGACTCGTGAGGCAACAGCACGTCGTTGACGAATTTGGAGAGGTCGGCGAGCCCGCGGGTCGCGACCGTCAGGTGATAATCCATTTCACCGGTCAGCGCATAGGCTTCGAGAACTTCCGGCAATCCGTTGATCAGCTGCGAAAATCGGCGAGCATTGTCTCTGTTGTGGGTCGCGAGCGTCACGGAAATGACCACTAGCATATCCAGACCCAGCTTCTGCCGATCGAGGTGAGCGCGGTAGCTGCGGATATATCCTTCAGCCTCCAGTCTCGTCCGCCGGCGCGAGCATTGCGACGGCGAAAGCGCAATCCGCTCACCCAACTCGTTGTTCGTCAGCCTGCCGTCCTTTTGAAGTTCCTGAAGCAGGCGCAAATCCAATTTGTCGAGCGGCTCATCCATTGCACGAAATCTCCAATACACTCACGGATCGTGCATAATATCTTCGCGAAGCATAAAGAATGCAAGAACTTTGCACGCGTTTTGGGCCACACTTTGCATATCAAATGCCATCTCCTCTGGAGGAAAGAAAATGGGTCCGTTCCCGCATGATGCGCCGCCCTCGGAAATCACCGCCGACAATCCGGCCGGCACCGACGGCTTCGAATTCGTCGAATTCGCCCATCCTGAACCCGAGACGCTGCGCGAACTCTTCACACGAATGGGCTATGTTGCGGTCGCCAAACACAAGACGAAAGATATCACCGTCTGGCGACAGGGTGACATCAACTATGTCCTGAACGCCGAGCCCGGTAGTCATGCCGCGCGTTTCGTCGCAAATCACGGTCCCTGCGCCCCGTCCATGGCTTGGCGCGTCGTCGACGCCAAGCACGCCTTCGATCACGCGGTGTCAAAAGGCGCCGTTCCCTATGAAGGGGATGACAAGATGCTCGATGTCCCGGCGATTGTCGGCATTGGCGGTTCGCTACTCTATTTCGTCGAGACCTATGGGGCCAAGGGATCGGCCTACGAGGCCGAGTTCGATTGGCTCGGCGAGCGTGACCCGCATCCCCAAGGGATCGGCTTTTATTATCTCGACCACCTGACGCACAACGTCTTCCGCGGCAACATGGACAAGTGGTGGGATTTTTACCGCAACCTGTTCAATTTCAAGCAGATCCACTTCTTCGATATCGATGGGCGCATCACCGGTCTGGTCAGCCGAGCCATCACCTCGCCCTGTGGCAAAATCCGCATTCCGCTGAATGAATCGAAGGACGACACCAGCCAGATCGAGGAGTATCTGAAGAAGTACAAGGGCGAGGGCATTCAGCACATCGCCGTTGGAACGGAGGATATTTACGACGCCACCGACAGGCTTGCCGACAACGGCCTGCGCTTCATGCCGGGTCCTCCGGAGACCTATTACGACATGTCCTATGAACGCGTGAACGGCCATAGTGAACCTGTCGAACGCATGAAGAAACACGGCATCCTCATCGATGGCGAAGGTGTGGTGAATGGCGGCATGACGAAAATCCTGCTGCAGATCTTCTCCAAGACCGTCATCGGCCCGATCTTCTTCGAATTCATCCAGCGCAAGGGCGACGAGGGCTTCGGCGAAGGCAACTTCCGGGCTCTCTTTGAGTCGATCGAGGCCGATCAGATCAAGCGTGGTGTCATCGGGACTGCAGCGGAGTAAACTCTTTAGCGCCGCGCATCTTTCAGACGCGCGGCGCTGGAGTTTTCGGGGAGGAGTGAGCATGGACCAGACATCGATCCAGGCGTCGGATGGTGAAGCCGCGACGGCAAACACGCTGAAATATATGCCGGGGTTCGGCAATGACTTCGAAACCGAGTCGCTCCCCGGCGCCTTGCCGCAAGGGCAGAACAGCCCCCAGAAATGCAATTACGGTCTTTATGCGGAGCAGCTTTCCGGCTCGCCGTTCACCGCGCCGCGCGGGACCAACGAAAGATCCTGGCTTTACCGCATCCGCCCGAGCGTGCGTCACACCCGCCGCTTCTCCGACGCGTCCTATCCGCTCTGGAAAACGGCGCCATGCCTCGACGAACATTCGCTTCCCCTCGGCCAGCTTCGCTGGGATCCCATCCCCGCACCCTCGGAGAGACTGACATTCCTCGAAGGGGTGCGGACCATCACGACGGCAGGCGATGCCACCACCCAGGTGGGCATGTCTGCCCATGCCTACGTCTTCAACGAGGACATGGTAGACGATTACTTCTTCAATGCTGATGGCGAATTGCTGATCGTGCCGCAGCTCGGCGCCATCAGAGTGTTCACCGAAATGGGCATCATGGACGTCGAGCCACTGGAAATATGCCTGATCCCGCGCGGCATGATGTTCAAGATTATGACGGGCGGCGAGCAAACGGTCTGGCGTGGCTATATCTGCGAGAACTACGGCGCGAAATTCACGCTGCCGGACCGCGGGCCGATCGGCGCCAACTGCCTGGCAAACCCGCGCGACTTCAAGACGCCCGTTGCCGCTTTCGAGGATAAGGAAACGCCGTGCCGCGTTCATGTGAAGTGGTGCGGGAAATTCTATGTCACCGACATCGGCCATTCGCCGCTGGATGTGGTGGCCTGGCATGGCAACTATGCCCCGTTCAAGTATGACCTGCGGACATTTTCTCCGGTCGGCGCCATTCGTTTCGATCATCCCGATCCGTCGATCTTTTCGGTGCTGACCGCGCCGACCGAAGATGCGGGTACGGCGAATGTCGATTTCGTGATCTTTCCGCCGCGCTGGCTGGTCGCCGAGCACACGTTCCGGCCGCCTTGGTACCACCGCAACATCATGAGCGAATTCATGGGGCTGATCCACGGCCAGTATGACGCCAAGGAAGAGGGCTTCGTGCCGGGCGGCATGAGCCTGCACAACATGATGCTTCCCCACGGGCCGGACGCGCTCGCCTTCGAAAAGGCATCCAATACCGAGCTCAAACCCGTGAAGCTCGATCACACCATGGCCTTCATGTTCGAGACCCGGTACCCGCAGCAACTGACGAAATACGCAGCCGAGCTCGAGACGCTGCAGGATAATTACCTCGAATGCTGGGAGGGCCTGGAACGCAAGTTCGACGGAACCCCCGGTATCAAATGATGCATCAAGTGATGCATCAACTGAAGTCATCCTCCGACACGGGATTTCGGACATGAAGCTTGCGACGTTAAAAGACTCCACGCGGGACGGCCGGCTCGTCGTCGTTTCCCGTGACCTGACCCGCTGTTCCGAGGTCGGTCATATCGCCCGCACTCTGCAGGGAGCACTCGACGACTGGGAGCATGTGGCTCCGAGGCTCGCGCTTATTGCCGAAGGCGTCGAGACCGGCGCTCAGCCAACGATCCGGTTTCACGAACATGACGCAACGTCACCTTTGCCGCGCGCCTACCAATGGGCCGACGGTTCCGCCTACGTCAACCATGTCGAACTGGTGCGCAAGGCGCGCGGCGCCGAGATGCCGGCAAGCTTCTGGACCGATCCGCTGATCTATCAAGGCGGTTCGGACGCTTTCCTGGCACCGCGTGACCCGATCGCGATGGCCGACGAGGCTTACGGGATCGACATGGAGGGCGAGGTGGCCGTCATCACCGGCGACGTTGCCATGGGGTCCAGCCCGCAGGCCACGCGCGGCGCCATCCGCCTGGTGATGCTGGTCAACGACGTGTCGCTGCGCGGTCTGATCCCGGACGAATTGGCAAAGGGATTTGGTTTCTTCCAGTCGAAGCCGGCATCGGCATTTTCTCCGGTCGCGGTGACACCGGACGAACTCGGAGATGCCTGGGATGGCGGCAAGCTGCATCTCCCGCTGCTCGTCAGCCTGAACGGCAAGCCGTTCGGCAAAGCCAACGCCGGCATCGACATGACGTTCGATTTTGGCCAGCTGATCGCCCACGCCGCCAAAACCCGCAATCTCGCGGCCGGCACGATCATCGGCTCGGGAACGGTGTCCAACAAGCTGGACGGCGGCCCGGGCAAACCGGTGGAAGAGGGAGGAGACGGCTACTCCTGCATCGCCGAACTCAGGATGATCGAGACGATCGAGGCCGGCTCGCCGAGAACCCCCTTCATGAAGTTCGGGGATCAGGTCCGCATCGAGATGAAGGATCATGCCGGCCATTCGATCTTCGGGGCGATCGAGCAGACGGTCGAAAAATACCGGGGAGCCGACCCGCAATGAACGAGGTCGTTCTTTACGACTACTGGAGATCATCGGCGAGCTATCGCGTCCGCATCGCACTCAATCTCTTGGGCGTCGATTATCAGACGGTGTCCATCAACCTGTTAGAAGGGGCGCACAAGACCCCCGACTACATCACGCTCAACCCGCAGGGACTGGTGCCGACATTGGTGATCGACGGGAAAACACTGACGCAGTCGCTGGCAATCATCGAATATCTGGCCGAGCTTCAGCCGGAAAGCGGACTACTGCCGCGTCATATCGCCGATCGCCAGAAAGTCCGCACCCTCGCATATGCGGTCGCCATGGACATCCATCCGATCTGCAACATGCATGTCGTGTCGCATCTGATGAGCATGACCGAGAAGCCCGATGCTCGCGAGGAATGGATGAAGCATTTCATCTCAGACGGACTGCGCAAACTGGAAGCGATGATCGGCAAAGCCGACGGCGCGTTCAGCGTTGGAGACACGCCGACCATGGCGGACCTCTGCCTTGTTCCCCAGGTCTACAACGCCCGCCGCTGGGGCGTTGATATGACCGCTTTCAAACGCATCGTCGACATCGACGGCAGATGCGCAGACCTGCCGGCCTTCCAGGCGGCGCATCCCGACCGCGTGAAACCGTAACGGCAGACCAGCCGGGACGAAATCCGAAGAAGCGTTCCCTTCTTCCTGCGGCTCCCGCATCCGTGGCCGGCACGCATCAGATCGCGTGGACTGGGATCTCACGATCGCGGCGAGGAACCGACGTTTACCTTGTATCAACACTTCTGATTGTGCCGCTTGCCAGAAGATTGCCCCTTGTGCATTGATCAGATGATTGGGGTAAGTCTGAAATGTTCTCGTCAAAGCTGTTGATCGTCGCACCCGTGATGGACACGGGCTCGGTCGCATTTGAAGGCTGGCGGGCTCATCGCAAAGATTCGATGATTGCCCCCAGCAATAGATAGGCGCGCAAGAATGCTGCGAGTGACGACAGGAGAAACATACGTGCTCGAAGGCAGGAGAAGAATGCGGAAATCCCTCTCGTTCATATCGATGCTGCTGGCGTTCGTCGCCCTGGCGCAAGAGGGGCATGCGGCAATTTCCTACCAACGTCTCGACGGCGCGCCGGGGAAGCGCGGCCTTGCGATAAAGGGTGTGTTCGAAATCTCCGACGATCTGAAGACGCTTGTCGACGAATACGAGCAGTTCCAACCGGACTATATTACTTTTGACTCGCCCGGCGGAAACGTGATGGCCGCGATCGAGTTCGGCCGTACCGCGCGCTGAATGCAAGAACGATCCAGATCAGAGCCGCGGAATGCGCATCGGCTTGCGTATTCGCCTTCGCCGGTGGCGTTCAAAGGTTTGCCGAGCCGGGGTCCATCGGCGTGCATCGGGTTTCCCTATCCTACGATGTCGCCATGGACAACAAATTGGCAGTCTCGTCGGTTCAATCGCTGACCGGCGAGATCATCGGATATCTTACCCACATGGGGGTAAGCCCCATTCTGCTGCGGCTCAGCCTGTCGATCGACAGCGACGATATACGGTATCTTACCGGTGCGGAAATGCGAGAGTGGAATATCAACAAGCCCGAGAACATGCCCTCGCCACCGGCAAGCGCGCCGCCACCGCCGGATGCTGCGCCGCAGGTGAGCGCAACACCCGCCGCATGCCGTCAGACCCCAGCGCTTCCGAGGAGGTGGCTGCCTCCGAACCCGGCGACCTGACCACCGAGGCGGTTGATTTCGTCAACCGATACAATGACGAATGGTCGAAAGACAGTGCCTCGGCGTTGGCCTTTATGAAGGGCGTCTATGCCGACGAGGTCTCCTTCTTCGGAAACTCGGTCGACAAAGACGTCATCTTAAAGGACTAGGCGGCCTTCGCCCGACGCTGGCCGGAGCGCATATACAGCGTCAAACCCGGCTCCGTGACTGCCAGTTGCGCCGGAAAATGCGAAATGTCGGGGATTGTCGAGTGGTTTGCCCGAAACCGGGATACGGGCAGAACTTCCGCCGGGATGGCGGAATTCTCTTTCTTGTGGAACACGGCTTCCTGCAGATCGAGTCCGAGACCGGAAAGGTGATCGTCACGGACAAAGGTGCCAAAGCGCCGGATCGGTTGATCCATCCGTGGATAGGACTGGACGACATCTGCCGCGGCAGCACCGATCGCTACGGCATCGAGACGGAGCGGGCCTGCAAACGGCGCGATCAGATCGGTCCACTGCTCGATCGCGTCGACTGGTGTTATGGCCATGAGGATGAAGCCGGAATGGATATGCAATGGCACAAATGCGATGCCAATTCCCGTAGGTATTAGAAGTAAGGATCGCCGGTCCGCCGGCGAGGTGCGGTAGTTTGCCTAAAGGAAGGCGGGCGGTCATTGTGGTGACCGCCGTCAAGCGAAGACGGGGCTTAGCAGCCGTCAAGTGTCTTGTGGTGGGGGTGACGCAGCCGCACGTCGCCATCTGCATGCTGCCACTCCGGCAAGGCCGCGCACGGAGCGCGGCCGTGTTCTCCCCGCCGTCAATGAGCCATGAATATCGGCATGCTGCTTTGCTCGATCATGTTGCGCGTCACGCCTCCGAAAAGCGTCTGCTGCCAGCGAGGGTGATTGTATGCGCCCATGACGATCAGATCGGCATTCACGTCCGTCGCATGCTGCCTCAGGATCTCGTCAGCCCTGTTTCCGCCGCTGGCCACACGATCTACCTGAACCTTGACCCCGTGACGGGAGAGGAAGCTCGCGATGTCAGCGCCTGGCTCCTCTCCATTCACCCGCTCTCGCGAGACTGGATCGATCATGGTCACGTAGACGCAGTCCGCCGTCTTCAACAGGTCTAGGGCCTGCCTTGCTGCACGCGATGCCTCATCGCTCGAATCCCACGCCAGCACGATCGATTTGGAAGTGGAAGAGAGCGGCCGCCGTCCGCGGTTGATGATGACCGGCGTCGGCGTCCGGAACAGAGCGCCATCCATGACCCGTTTCTGGAGTTCCTCGTCCTTGCACGCTTGGCGGCCGACGAGGACGACGTCGGCATAGAGCGCCCGTTCTGCAACGTCCTCCTGCGCAAAGGCATATTCCGTATAGACGTCCTGCACATCGTAGGACAGTTCGGTGCGCGAGAGATACGCCTTGATCTCTTCGGCTTTCTTGACGAGTTCCTCGATTTCGCGCTGGCGTTCTTCCAGCCAGACGGTCGACAGGGAGTTGTATTCTCCCATCATCGGCGATGCGCCCATGCAGATCACGACCGCGCTGAGATGGGCTCCGGAGGCTCCGCAAAACTCCACGGCGGCCTTCAGGTCTTCGTCGAAATATTTGGAAGTCAGGATGCTCATTACCGTACGAATGGACATTTCGATCACCTCTCTTGTTGAATATCGAGAGGATAACGGCACTTGCGGCGACGTCTTTGATCTTCGTCAAGCAACGTGGGGTGAACGATCGCGGCGTCGCCGGGAGACGAGCTTGTCGACCTCGGTCACGAGAACGAGGGAGCTAGCGATCAGCATGCTGAGGCCCCATTCAAGAGGCGTGATCGGCGAAAGGCCGAGCGTTCTGCCGAGCCACGGTATGTACATCGCAGAGATGTGGATCGTCTGGGCGGCGAGCACGCTTAGGAGCAGGAAGCGGTTCCGAAGGATATCGACGGAGAATATCGATCGTCTTTCGGAGGAACTTGCCAGGGTCTGGACGTTCTCGAACATCACGAAGATGAGAAGCGTCATGTTGCGGGCTTCGGGAACGCCATATCCATGCGCAAGCATCCACTGGAAGGCCAGGAACGCTGCCCCGCCGATGACGACCGTCGATTGGACGACGCGCCGGATCATCAGCCGGTCGAGGACAGGCTCGAGCGGAGAACGTGGCGGCCCCGCCAGCTCGTCTCCTTCCGGTCTTCCGCCGGCAAGGGCGACGTCCTGGATGCCGTTTGTCACGAGATTGAGCCATAGAAGCTGAACAGGGAGGAGTGGCATGGGCAGGCCGAATGGTAGCGCGAGCATGAAGAGCAGGACCTCGGCGGCGCCTGTTGCGACCGACATCAGCACCACCTTGCGGATATTGCGATAGGCTGCCCGCCCCTCGGCGATCCCCGCGACGATGGATGCGAAGTTGTCGTCCGTGACGACGAGATCGGCACTTTCCTTTGCTACCTCGGTTCCCCTGAGCCCCATCGCGACACCGACATGCGCCTTCTTCAACGCTGGACCGTCGTTCACACCGTCTCCGGTCACGGCGACGATGTGGCCATTGCGGATCAGGGATCCGACGATCGCCGATTTCTGCGCCGGCTGCACGCGGGCGTAGATGCGGGCCTCTCTCGTAATCTCGTCCAGCCGTTGGTCGCCCGCTCGGGCGGCTTCATCGATGTCGCTGCCAGAGACGACCTGGCCCGCATGAAAACTCAAGCCGCAATCTCTGGCAATCGCGGCAGCGGTCCGCGGGTCGTCCCCGGTCACCATCACGACCTCCACACCGGCCGCGTGGCAGTCTTTCACAGCGTTCGGCACTTCAGGTCGAACTGGGTCCTGTAGTCCGGCCAGGCCCAAGAACACGAGATCGACAAGGTGACCGTGTCCGAGGCTTCCGGCGAGCGTCGCGCCGACTTCCCCTTCGGCGAACGCGAGCACCCTGAGGCCTCGCGCGGCCATTTCTTCCTTCTGCGCCAAAAGCGACGCACGGTCGATTTCGACTACGTTTCCTGCGGAGTCCATGCGATCAGACATTTCTATGAGCACCTCCGACGCCCCCTTGACGAAGAGATGGATCCGATCGCCGCCGTGGTGGAAGGATGCAGCGTATTTGTGCTCGGGCTCGTAGGCGATCCTTGCCGCCAGCGGGTATCGGTCGTTCAGCTCTTCCTGTCCCAGCCCCGCCTTTCGCCCTGCTGCAAGAAGCGCCACGTCGACCGTGTCGCCGGCAGCGACCCAGAGATCGTCACGGCGAGCCAGGGTTCCTTCGTTTGCGAGCAGTGCAGCGCGTAGCAGCCTGCGCGCCCTCTCGCGGACAAGGTCGCTGTGCAGGCCGCTCGCCCTGATCTCGCACTTGTCGAGATCCGCGTGGGCGTCCAGGGCGATGTCCGTTCCGTCCGGCAGGCGAATTTCGGTCACTGTCTGTACGTTGCTGGTCAAGGTCCCCGTCTTGTCCGTGGCGATCATCGTGGTCGAACCCAGGGCCTCCACGGCCGGCATGCTTCGGACGATGACGTTGCGGGCGGCCATCCGCCGCATGCTGACGGCAAGCGCGATGGAGATGGCGATCGGAAGGCCTTCCGGAACTGCGCTCACCGCCAGACCAACGGACATCATGACGAGATCTTGCAGAGCAAGGCCCCGCATGAAGCCCGCGAGGACCAGCACCGATGCTGCCAATCCTACGAAAACCGCGAGCGCGTTCGTGAACTTCGCCAGACGGGCGACGAGCGGGGGCTGCGACGAACTGGCTCTTCCCAACTCGACGGCGATGCCGCCAAGCATGGTCGCGGTACCCGTAGCGGTCACGACGCCTTTGGCTCTCCCGCGTGTCACAAGGGAGCCCGCGAGTAGCAGCAAGGAATTGCGGGTTACATCCGACGAGCCTTCGACAATACGCCCTTTGGGGACCGGCTTCGACTCGCCGGTCAGAAGCGACTCGTCGCACCGGAGGTCACTTGCATCGACAAGCCTCAGATCGGCAGGGATTCGGTCGCCGGATTCCAGAAGAACGAGATCGCCCACCACCAGCCGTTTGGCCTCGATCCTACAGGCCACGCCGTCCCGGATGACCTTGGCCGACGGCTGCTCAAGCTTTCTAAGGGCTGCGGCCGCTCGATCCGCCGAATACTCCTGGTAGGTGCCGATGGAGGCATTGATCAGAAGCACGACGAAAATGAACAGGGCGTCTTCGATCCTGCCGGTCGCAAACGAGAGCGCCGATGCCAGCAAAAGAATATAGATGATCGGGTTGCGAAATTGAATGAGGAAGACCTTCAGCGGCGATGGGGGCTCAGGCTCGGGCAGCATGTTAGGTCCGAGCTCGGCGAGGCGTGCCTCGGCCTGGACGCTCGTCAGTCCGTTCGCCTTAGGCGTCGTGGGGGCGGGTGTCTGCGCCGTAAGATTCATCATGGGCTCCGGACTTGTCGCAACGATTTCATTGAAACAGCCTATGTGCACCCGCGCACGGGGCATTGACCGGGATCAAGGAGCTCCGACCGGACTGAGATATGCTGCGGACGTTTTGTGGACCGCGGCTTACGCGGCCAATGCGTTTCGAAGACGCTGCGCTTGGATCGGTTTCCGACGGTGCCGTGTGGGGGCCAGCATTGGTTAGGCAAGATTGGAAGGCACTAAAATGAATAAAAGCTCAGCACAGACCGTGTTGCAGACAATGAAGGATGACCTTGTGCGTCGTCTCGGAGCGATCGGTGCGGATCTCAGCGCCGCGCTTGAGAAGGACAGCGAGGAGCGCGCGACCCAGGTCGAAAACGATGAGGTTCTTCGCGAGATGCAAGCCGAGGGGCACGACCAGATCGCGGCCATCGACGCGGCGATCGGTAGGCTGAACGACGGCACATATGGGAAATGCGTCAAATGCCACAATCGGATCGGCAAGGAGCGGCTAACTGCGGTTCCCTATACGCCGTTCTGTATCGATTGCGCAAAATCGTTCCGCTGAGACTTCTGGATTGATGGGAGGGTGAGAGGTGGCTACAGCGGCGGCTTGGTGGGGTGGTAAGTGGATGTGGCATCAGGGCGGGATGTTGCGACTGAGGAAGGCGGGCTCCCGGTCGGGTCTTCTGGTACTGTTGTCGCTCCTTGCGCTCGCGGCCGCATTCGCCTTCTATCTCGCGGGTCACGGCCTTGGGTATCGGTTAATCCTGGTGGGTTGCATCAGCCTGATTCTGCTGTCTCTTTGCATTGAGATCGCCAAGAAGCTGCGGAAGCAGGAATACGGCCTGGATCTGATCGCGGCGATGGCCATGGGATCGTCGTTGTGGTTCGGCGAATATCTTGCCGGAGCGATCGTCGGTCTCATGTATTCCGGCGGTCAGTTTCTGGAGGCATACGCACATCGTCGCGCTGACGAGGGCATGTCCGCTTTGCTGGCGCAGGTACCGCGGACGGCCCTGCGGCTTGCCGGAACCGGTTTCGAAGAAATTCCGATCGAGGAGGTCGCGGTCGGCGACGTGCTCCTAATACGCAAGGGCGACGTTGTACCGGCCGACGGAGCCCTCGTCGGCGAAGTCGCGACGATCGACCAGTCGGTGCTGACCGGAGAGCCTTTCCCGGTGCGCATCGCCAAGGGTGGCAACATTTCGAGCGGCGCTACGAACGAGGGGGACGCGATTGAAATTCGCGTTGTGAGCCGTGCAGAGGACAGCACCTATGCCGGAATAGTCAGGCTCGTGGAAGCATCGAGGCGCTCCAAGGCGAAGCTGATGCGTCTCGCCGACCGGTTCTCGGTCTGGTTCCTGGTCGCAACCATCGCCATTGCAGGAGTCTCGGCAATTATGTCAGGCGACATGTCTCGGATCGTGGCCGTGCTGGTCGTCGCCACGCCCTGTCCTTTGATCCTGGCCGTGCCCGTCGCACTTGCGGCCGGCACTTCAAAAGCCGCCAAGGAGGGCGTTCTGGTGAAGGGCGCGGGACCTCTCGAAGCCCTCGCACAGGCCACGGTGGCGGTGTTCGACAAGACGGGGACGCTCACCGCGGGACAGCCGGAAGTCGGCGTGATAGCAGGCCCGGAGCATCCCGACAGGATCCTGCGGCTGGCCGCCTCGCTGGATCAGGCGTCGGGCCATGTGGTAGGACGCGCGCTGGTGGATGAGGCGCATAGACGTGGGTTGGTACTGAGCCGCCCATCGGAGGTGACCGAGACCGCGGGATTCGGAATCTCCGGGGTCGTCGACGGGGTGCGTGTCGGCGTCGGAGGAGACACGTATTTCGGAGAGGCGCCGCCGTCCGGGCTTAACGGGTCAGGCAGCGCGATGCGTGTGATGGTGCTGTTTGACGGCACGCTGGCTGGGACGATCACGCTCGAAGACCGGCTTCGCAAAGACGCTGTCCAACTCGTCACCCAGCTCAGGGCGTCAGGAATCTCTCGAGTAGTCCTGGCTTCTGGTGACGAGTTGGCTATCGCGACAGCCATCGCTCGCTCGCTGGGCTTGGACGACGTCGCGGCGAGGCTCGCTCCCGCAGACAAAGTCGCAGTCATCGAAAAGGAACGCGTCCACGGGAAAGTGCTGATGGTCGGCGACGGCGTGAACGACGCGCCAGCGCTGGCGGCAGCCGACGTCGGAATCGCGGTAGGCGTCGAGAACCTTGCAGCGGCCGCGGAGGCCGCGGATATCGTGCTCGTCCGGGACGACCTCACCAAGATAGCGACGGCGATCGGCATTGCGCGTCGTTCGCGCAAGATCGCGCTTCAAAGCATCTATGCCGGCATAGGTCTCTCGCTCCTCGCGATGGGGTTCGCGGGAGCGGGATACCTTCCGCCAGTCGGCGGCGCATTGCTTCAGGAGGCCATCGACGTGGCGGTCATTCTCAACGCCCTTCGCGCCCTCAATGGGCGAGAAGCACCGGCAGCTCGGGTTTGACGAGCAGTTCCCGAGTAACGCCGCCAAGGATGAATTCACGAAGCCGCGAATGGCCAAACCCGCCCGCGACCAGAAGGTCCGCCTTTCGTTCCAGCGCGGCCGATTGGATGGCGGCTGTCGCGGTATCGCCGCCTGCCTGGATCGAAACGTCTTCCACGTCGAATCCCGAGTGTTTCAACGAGGCGATCAGGAGCGCGCGGTTCGCCTCGTCGATCTCCTTGTCGTCGGTGATCGAGATGACCTGCACCTTGGTCGCGCGCTCTATGAAGATGCGTGCGCAGGAAAGGGCGCGCGCCGCGGTGGCGCTGCCGTCCCAGCCAACGGCGATCGTGTCCACACGAGAGCGGACGCTGGTCGCAGGAAACAGCACTAGGGGGCGGCCGCTTCCGAACAGCAGCGTCTCGGAAAGCTGTCGGGACAGTTCCGAAGCCTCGACGATGGAGAGGTCGTGGCACCTGGCAATTTCGGAAAAGCGTGCATAGACGAACGGTTCCCGGACCTCGAATCCATGGATTCGCACCTCGAAGCCAGTTTCCGAAATAGCGTCGGTGACGTGTTCCCGCAGCGAAGTCCCGCTGTCCCGGCTATACCCCTCTGCTTGTGCCCGCCATGTGTCGACATCGATAAAAGTGGGAAAGGGCTGATGGACCTGGGGGATCCGGACTTGCGGGATGCTGGCGACAAGATCGGCGTCGTTCTGCCGAGCGAGGTCGATCGCGTTGTCGACTATGGTAAAGGAACTCGGGTCGGGATAGGTCGATAACGGGAGATGGAACTGCGGCTTCATGCTGGCCTCCTGAGGTTAAACTGCCGTCATGGTGCATGCCGCAGAGAGAGTTCGCATTGAGCTTTGTCAAGGCCGCGGCGCAACGAAGCTCCTATGATCGTGCCTTCATTAAAGCTGGAGGACACGGCCATGACGATCAAGCTAACGGAGATCAACCCCGGTGAGTGCTACCGAATCCTTGAGAATGAGCGCTTCGGTCATCTGGCATGCTGCAAGGATGGACAGCCTTACGTGGCGGCGATCTATTTCGCCTTTTCCAGCGGCGTCGCCTATAGCTTCACCATGCCCGGCAAGAAGCTCGACTGGATGCGGGGAAACGACAAGGTCTGCCTTCACGTCGAGCAGCGTTCGAGCGCCGGCGGGTGGACGAGCGTCGTCGTCGAAGGCAGGTTCGAGGAGTTTCCTGACAGCGACGCGCGACGAAGCGAAAGGCTCCATGCGTGGTCGCTTCTCCAAAAGTATTCGGACTGGTGGGAGATCGGCTCTATGAAGCCCCATGAGGTCCCCATGCCCGACGGTTCTCCTCACGTCTTCTACGGCATTGCCGTCACGGCCGTGTCGGGACGGGGCGCAATCAGAACGGAATGACCGTCAATGCTCGAGCCGAAACCACATCCCACAAACGGAACATCACATGCCATATTTCCCCAGTCTCCATCCGAGCGCCATATTCACCTCCAACCTCGCACCCATCGTTCGCACGGGGTTCCTGATTCAAGACGAGATCTTCGCCGCGTCGGCCAGGGTAACCACGGATTTGACGGCGTCCGCTGCTCGACGCGGGCTTCGATGCTCTGAATTCCTGGCGCGACTCGCCTGCAGTATCGACAACGGCGATACAGTCGCGGTTCTTTCGGACTTCGTCGAGAGCGAGCTGGAGGAATATCCCGTGGAGGTGGCACGGTTCTTTGAGACAGGGTCACGACTGTTGTCACACTCAGCCGAACTATATCGTGACGTCGCGGCCGGTCAGGTCAGGGAGGCTGAAGCGAAGACGGTCGTGTGAAGCGTGCGGCGGTCACCGGGTCGTTCGCAAGACGAGCACGGAGCATGGTGCGCGCTGCACGACATGGTCCACGACCGAGCCGAAGATCCGGTCGAGCACGTCATCCCGGTGAGAGGCGACCACGACGAGATCCGCGACGGTCTCCTTCACGGTGGCGACGATGACCTGAGACGGGTTGCCCACGCGGACGTGTATCGAAGCAGGAGTGTCGGTCGACCGCAGAGCTTCCGAAAGTCTGGTCTCGGCGGCGGCCATCACCTCGACCGCCCAACTGTCCGGCGAGGCCGACGAGGGCAGGCCCTCTACCACGTGAACGAGGTGGAGGCTTCCGTTGGGAGCGAGCTGCGCGCGGGCCGTTTCGACGAGCTGGAGCATGCGTTGCCGGGATCCTCGGCCGATGGCGCAGACGACTGTGGCGAACATGTCAGTATATGTCCTTTCCAGACAGGCTGATGAACTCGGTGGTCAGTCCATCGCCATGCGCTTCCTTGAGAAGCCGATCGGCGCTCATGATGTCGAGACACATGGTGCCAGGGAAGGATTGCCGGAGCGCGCAACAGAAATGGTCTCTCGCCCATGCTTGGCCTCGCGGCGTCGCCGCCGTCACCTCCCAGCGATCCTCGTCTCGACGTCCGAGAACAAGGTCTGCGGACATTCGCTCGACCGGAGGAACGGTCGTGGCTACATCGGTTGCTGTCTTGCGTACCTTTTCTTGTTCGCGCATGTCCTTCTCCTTTGGATGAGGTCGTGGCGCCGTGTCCAGGAGCCTATCTGCCCTGAGGTGTTCCGTCTTTGACGAGCATCAATCCGGATGTTTGACCGGGATCAAGTCGAGGTCGGGAAGGTGGTGATACGACCATGGCGGTGGCACATGCCGATGGAGGGAAACGTGAGGGCGATGGTACTTGAACAGGTGCGACGTCCGCTTCGTCTCGTGGAGCTGCCGGACCCGCCAGCGCCGCCCGGCCAGGTCGTCGTCAAGGTGGAGGCCTGCGGCGTCTGCCGGACCGATCTTCACGTCTGCGACGGAGACCTCTCCCAGCCAAAGCTTCCTCTCGTTCCGGGGCATGAGATTGTGGGAACCGTGATCGCAACCGGCGAGGGCGCTCCTGGTCGTCTTGTCGGTCGAAAAGTTGGAGTACCCTGGCTGGGCCACACCTGCGGGCACTGCGAATATTGCCGCGAGGGTCGCGAGAACCTGTGCGACGAGCCTGGCTTCACCGGGTACACCATCGACGGCGGCTTCGCGACGCATGCGGTTGTCGAGGCGGGCTACGCGCTCGAACTGCCTGACGATACGGACCCTGTGGCGACCGCTCCTCTTCTGTGCGCGGGCCTCATCGGGTGGCGATCCCTGAAGATGGCGGGCGAGGGGAGGACGATCGGCATCTACGGGTTCGGCGCGGCCGCCCACATCCTCGTGCAGGTATGCAAGCATCGAGGCCAGAGCGTGTATGCATTCGTGCGTGCCGGAGACGAGGCCGGGCGGACGTTCGCGCTTGACCTTGGCGCCGTCTGGGCCGGGTTCTCCGGTGAAAGGCCGCCGGTGCCGCTCGACGCCGCCATCATCTTCGCGCCGGCCGGCGAACTCGTGCCTATGGCGCTCGACATAGTGCGGAAGGGCGGAACGGTGGTCTGCGGCGGTATCCACATGTCCGACATCCCGAGCATGCCCTACCGTCTGCTCTGGGGCGAGCGGCGTGTGGTCTCCGTGGCGAATCTGACCCGGAACGACGGAACCGAATTCTTCTCGATCGCGAAGGCGGCCGGAGTCCGATGCGTCACCAGCGTCTACGCTCTCGAGCACGCGAACGATGCCCTCGACGACCTGCGCGCAGGCCGCCTCACCGGCGCAGCCGTCATCGTTCCATAGCCACCGTCCTCGTTGACGAGGATGGAATCCCGCCGTCAAGCAGAAGCGCCATCATGCCTCGCGTCGAGCAGCAACCTGAGACGGGTCGACATCTCCGACGCCGTGTACGGCTTCTTCAGCCAGCCGGCGCCGGCTTCGATCTCCTTCTCCGCAGCATGGGGCTCCGAAAAGCCCGAGGTGAGAAGGATTTTCACCCACGGCCAGCGCTCGCGGACCTTGCGGGCCAGTTCGTCGCCGTTCATGCCGGGCATGGCGACGTCTGAAAACAGCAGTGCAACGTCATGCCCCGCCTCCAGCTCCTTCAACGCGTCGATCCCGTTCGTCGCTTCGATCACTGCGTAGCCAAGCGTCTGCAGACGGCTGATCGTCACTCTGCGAACTCTCGCGTCGTCTTCGACGACCAGGATGGTTTCGGTGCCATGAGAGGGGGCGTCCTTGACCTGCTGCTCGTCCGGATGGGAATCCTTTCCACCATCGGCGCGCGGAAGGAAGAGGCGCACTGTCGTCCCCTCGCCAGGTTCGCTGTAGAGCTGCAGATGCCCTGCGGATTGCTTGGCGAAACCGTAGACCATGCTGAGTCCGAGCCCCGTTCCCGAGCCCGTCGGTTTCGTGGTGAAGAACGGTTCGAAAGCCCTCTCCCTCACCGCGGACGTCATTCCGGTGCCGGTGTCGGTGACCGAAATGAGGACGTATCTGCCGGGGCGGATCGCCGGATAAATCCCGGCGTAGTCGGAGTCGATCTCGACGCCTAAAATCTCGATCGTCAGACGGCCGCCGGCAGGCATCGCGTCTCTGGCGTTGATCGAAAGGTTGAGAAGCGCGCTTTGGAGCTGCGCCTTGTCGGCCATTGCGCTCAACCGCCGCCCAGGAATGATCGTCCGGAGTTCGACGGAGTCGCCGAGCGTTCGCTGGACGAGGTCTGAAAACTCTCCAAGGAGCGCGCCGACGTCCAACTCCTTCGGTGCGAGAGCCTGCCGCCTTCCGAACGCCAGAAGCTGAGAGGTCAGTCTCGCGCCGTCGTCGGCCGCTGACTGCGCCTCCCGCAACAGGGACAACTGCCCCGGTTCGGCAAGGCGGGCCTCCAGCATTTCGAGATTGCCGCTGATGACGGCCAGCAGATTGTTGAAGTCGTGGGCGAGGCCTCCGGTCAACTGTCCGACCGCCTCCATTTTCTGCGACTGCCGCAGCTCAGCCTCGACGCGGTGGCGGCTCGTCAGATCCCTGACGAAGCCCGTGAAGATCCGCTTGCCGCCGGCGACCGCCTCGCCAACCGAGAGCTCCATTGGAAAGGTAGTTCCGTCCTTCCTGAGACCGACGACGACGCGCCCGTAGCCGATGATCCGGCGGCGTCCGGTCCGGATGTATGAATCCAGATATCCGTCGTGCGCCTCCCTGTCGGGTGACGGCATCAGCATCGAGACGTTCTGCCCGATGGCCTCGTCGGCGGAGTAGCCGAAGAGCTTTTCCGCCGCGGTGCTGAACGAGGCGATGAAACCCTTGTCGTCTATCACGATCATTGCGTCGGGGACCGTGGCTAGGATGGACTGCAGGTGTGCCTGGCGCTCCCGCAGCTCGTCCCCCACCTGCTGCATGAGGGTCACGTCGTTGTTGGACTGGACGATGAGCGTATCCGGATCGCCAAGTTCGAGAGCGGTCCACCGCGTCACAATCGCCAGTCTGACCCCGTCCTTTCGCCGGTGCCCCACCTGTCCGGTCCAGAACCCCTTGTCACGCACGTCGGTCCGAAGCTCCTCCACGTCGGCCGGAAATTGCGTATCTAAAAGATCGTGGACCACATTTCCCACGGCCTCCGAGGCGGACCATCCATAGAGCTGCTCGCAGCCCGAGGTCCAGCGCTGGATGACGCCGTCGAAGCCGTGGACGATGAGGTTGGCACCGTCGAACATGCGCACGATGCGGTCCAGGTCGGTCTCACTGGTAGCGTGTTCCAGCATAACGTGCTCCTGAGTCTATATCTTCGAAGGCGTCGTCCGGGTCTTCGTCGGCCGTGCGGGCCAGTGCCGACCGGCTGGCAACCTTGAACTGATGCTTCTCCACAGGCAATAGTATGCCCTTGGCGACCAGTTTGGTAAGCGTCCTCGACACGGTCTCGATCGTCATGCCGAGATGGTCGGCGATGTCGGCGCGGACCATCGGCAGACTGATCGTCCGGCCGTCCCGCCCCTCATTCCGTTCCAGCCGATGCAGCAGGAAGGTGCAGACGCGCTGCTCGGCGTTCTTGTGGGATAGCAGGAGCATGTGGTCCTGCGCTGCGGAAATTTCGTCGCGAAGTTGCGACAGAAGCTGAAGCCGGAAATCAGGCACGAGTTGCAGTTCCTCTTCCAGCGTCCGCTTGTTCAACCGGGTGAAGGCCACCTCGTCGATAGCTTCGCCTGCAAACAAGTAGCGGTTGCGAAAAGACAGTCCGACCAGGTCGCCCGCACCAAGAAAGCCGATGATGAGGCGGCGGCCGTCGGGAAGGAACCGGCATATGCGGACATTCCCGCGCACGATGCGAAACACATGGCGGGCGGCGTCGCCTTCGAAGAAGATCGTGGTTCCCGACTGTGCAGTCTCGACGGCCTGTCGCATGAACAGCGGCGCGAAGTCGATCATTCCGTGCGCCCGTGGCCGTTCGAGTGAGTGAATGTTTGATACCGCTTGCATGTCGTGGCTCCCTCTGCCGTTGCGTGGCCTGGATTTGACAGGAGCTTGATGACACCGGGATGCGAGAAGCGTAAGAATTGATGCGATCGTGTAACAATCCGTAACAACTTGAGAATGCTGGGATGACGAGCGGAACTGTCAGGCGGACCCGCATACTTGTTGTGGACGACGATGTCCGGATCCAAAGAATGCTCGCGCAGTATCTCGGCGAGGAGGGGTTCGACGTCGACGTAGCGGGCGACAGCTCGCAGATGCGCGCCAGAATGGCGGGGGCGAAATTCGATGCTGTCCTGCTCGATCTCGTCCTGCCGGGAGACTGCGACGGGCTCCAGCTCGCAAGGGAAATCCGTTCAGGTTCGGACGTTCCCATCATCATGCTGTCCGGCCGCGACGACGTCATGGATCGCGTCGTCGGACTCGAGGTTGGTGCGGACGACTACATCGGCAAGCCTTTTCATCTGAGGGAGGTGCTGGCTCGGGTCAAGACCGTGCTGAGGCGCAGGAGCCCTGCAGGCGACCCGGTCAGGATTGAGGGTGACGTTTTCCGCTTCGAGGGGTGGAAGCTGGATGTGGAACGGCGGGCGGTGACCAACCCTGCCGGAGACGAAGTGGCGATGTCGACGGGGGAGTTCGACATGCTCCACGTGTTTGCCACCCATGCCGGCCGGGTCCTTACGCGCGACATGCTGATGGATCTGACGCGCAAGCGAGGCCGCGACGGCTTCGATCGCACGATCGACGCGCTGATCGTCAGGCTCCGTCGCAAGATCGAGACGGATCCGGCCAAGCCTCGCCTTATCAAATCTGTGCGTGGAGTAGGATATCTCTTCACAGCAAGGCCGGAGACTGCTTCCGGTCAACCCTGACCATCAGGCCATGATCCCACCGAAGAAATTTGTCCTCGTTCTCCATCTCCGCGAAATTGCTTGGCAACCGCCCCCAGAGCCGCATGAAATCGCATCCCGCCGACCGCCTTCTCAACGAGGTGAACAGGACGTCCGCGATGGTCACATCGTCGATGACGCTTGCCGCTACGAAGAGGGGAATATCCATCAATCGCCCGGCGATCGGATGCGTGCCGATCCGGTAGACGGCCATCCCGCGCACATAGCCTGGCGGATCCTTCAACGAGACGAGCGTCCACCGATCGGCGCTCGCCACGACTTGCGCCCAATCGTCGGCAGAAAAGCACGGAGCCGCCACCTGGACTAGGCTGTAGGCGCGCAGCGCATCGTCCATATGGAGCGGGCGGACACAATATTCCGACGTCATGGCGGTTTTCCTCGTCGATCGAGTGGAATGTTTGCATGGTCCTGTGGTCGGGGCTTTGTCCCAGGTCAATCCTGACTCCGGGGGAAGGGCCCGAAAGACAAAAGCCAGCGCGATTGACGGTGATCAAAGACGGCGAATGCAATCGACTGTTCTATGTGCGGGTCGCCGCCTGCGAACGACGGCATTCTTGAGTGAAGGAGAATGACAATGGCAGATGCATCGAAACTTTCCGTAAAGACAGAAGCAAGGCCGGCGGCGCCGGCCGAGCGCTGGTGGCCCCTCGACAGCCTCCGGTCCGAGATCGACCGCGTGTTCAGCGAATTCGGAAGCCCGTCGATCTTCGACCGGGCCTTCAGCAGGATGCCGGCCGCGTTCTCGCGCGGCATGCTCGCCGTCGACCTCGTTGAATCCGACAAGGCCTTCGAGCTGTCGGCCGAGCTTCCGGGCGTCGACGCCAAGGATCTCGACGTCACGCTCGCCGACGGTGTGCTCACCATCAAGGGTGAGAAGAACGAGACCAAGGAGGAAAAGGAAAAGGACTATTACCTTTCCGAACGACGCTACGGATCATTCCACCGGAGCCTGGAATTGCCGCGCGGCGTGGACAGCGAGAAGATCGAGGCGAACTTCTCCAACGGCGTTCTCAAGATCTCGCTGCCGAAGACGCCCGAGCGGCAGCAGAACGACAAGAAGATCACGGTCAAGGCAGCCTGATGGTCAACCCTCCGCAACGCCGAGGGGGTGGCGTAAGGTGGGCGCGGAGAGAGGGAGGGGGCGACCCCTCCCTCTTTTTCAGTTGATGCGGATGTGGTTCTCGACGGTGGCAACACCTGGAACAGACCAGGCCGTCCGTTCGGCGACGCCGCGCTCGTGCCAGGCGCGCACGCCACCTTCGAGAACGACTTTGTCGTCCTGAACCTTGACCGAAATGCCGCCAGCGTCGACTTCGGCACTCCGTCTCAGCGCTTCCTCGATCCGACGGCGGACGTCCGGCACCGTCGGCCACGGCCGTATCGTCAGCAGATTGAGGACGCCGACCACGCCGCCGAGTTTCCTGACGGCACGTTCGGCGGCAGCCCTCTGGAACTGCCAGCGCACTTCGCCCGACAACGTCACCCAGCCGCTCTCGACCTTTACATGAACCGACCCCTCCGGAAGCGCCGTGTTCCAGGCGATGATGTCGATCGCCCGCGATGCGATCTGGTCGTCCGCATGCTGCTTGTGACCTAGGTACCGCACCTCGATCTCTACAGCCACCGCCCGGACGCCCTTCACCCGCGCTGCAACGTCTTCCGCTGTCAGCTTTTCGGCATGGGTCGATACATGACCGGAGAGGGTCGCAATGCCATCTTCCACCGAGACGCCGATATGGGCGGCGTCGATGCTGGGTTCGAACGCCAGCTCGTCGAGTATGTCCTGTTGGATTCCTAAGTCCGTCATTTCTACCTCCTGTTGGGTTCCGAAGCCCGTTGGCCTCGCGGAGTATGATGCGCCGTCCAAAATTTCCGGCGTTGCGCTCGGTCAATTGAACCGGCGACGACCTGCATCTTCCCAATCGACCGAACATCAGGCGCGCACCGAACATGTCTTTGACCTTCGTCAACGTGCGGTCGTCCGGGGTGCCCTAAAGTCCCTGTCAACACATAGGAGTTGTCATGGCCAATCCGATCCTTCACTTCCACGGCGCCGCGGGCTCGGTGACCGGATCATGTTTCCTTTTAGAGGCCGGTGGCACACGCATTCTGATCGACTGCGGAATGTTTCAGGGATCGAAGTCAGAGAAGGAGCTCAACTACAAGCCCTTTCCGTTCGAACCAGCGCAGATCGACGCGGTGCTGCTCACACACGCGCACATCGACCACTCCGGCCTGCTTCCGAAGCTCGCGAAGGCGGGATACGGCGGGCCAATCTTTGCAACGGCAGCAACGATCGACCTATGCACGATCATGCTGCAGGATTCGGGTCACATCCAGGAGTCGGAGGTCCGACAGCTCAACCGAAGGAATCGTAGACGGGCCCGAGAGACGGTGGAGCCCATCTATACTGCCGACGACGCCCGCGGCATGCTCCCGCAGTTCATTGCGGTCGAGTACGGCGAGTGGCGGGAGACTGTTGGCGGCGTAAGGTTCCGTTACTGGAATGCTGGACACCTGATGGGTTCCGCATCGATCGAAGTCGAGGTGTCCGGCGCGGACGAGGCGACAAGAATTTTGTTCTCCGGCGACGTCGGCGCGAGCAACAAATTGTTCGAAAATCTCCCTCGGGCGCCTTCCGGGATCGATTACCTCATCTGCGAAAGCACATACGGAGACCGCGAACGGGAAGAGTACGCTCTGAAGGATCGACGGAACCGGCTGCGCGAAGTGGTGGCGAGCTCGAACAGCCCCGGCGGAGTTCTTCTCATTCCCTCCTTCGCCGTAGAGAGGACGCAGGAGGTGCTGACCGATCTCGTCGCCCTCATGGACGAAGGGGAGGTGCCGCGGTGCCCCATCATGATCGACTCGCCGCTCGCGTCGCGAGCGACCGAGGCGTTCAAGAAGCATGTGGCCGACCTCAGCCACGGCAAGGCGTTCCTTCGCGCGCTCAACGCGCCGAACGTCCGCTTCACCGAGACGGCCGAGCAGTCGAAGGCGCTCGATCTCGTCCGTGGCTTTCACATCATCATCGCGGCAAGCGGAATGTGCGAGGCAGGGCGGATTCGCCACCGCCTGAAGAACTGGCTCTGGCGGAGGGAGTGCACCGTGCTGTTCGTCGGCTTTCAGGCGGCGGGGACGCTTGGCCGTATCTTGCAGGAGGGCGCGACTGACGTCCGTATCCAAGGCGAGGAGATTCACGTCTGTGCCAGGATGGCCACCCTCGACGCCTACAGCGGACATGCGGATGCAAGCGAACTGGATGCGTGGGTTGCAGAGCGGGAGCCGATCCGCAAGGCGGTCTTCCTGGTCCATGGAGAGGTGAGCGCTCGTGAAGCGATGTCCGCGCGGCTCCCGAAGCAAGTTTCCGCAAAGGTCGTCTGTCCGTCGCTGGACGACGCCTACGAGCTTTCACCGGCGGGTGCACGCCTCATCGAAGACAGGACGCCCGCACGTATCAAGCCGCTCGTGCCCGGCAGGCCTGACTGGAACAACGACTATCAGCGGTTCGTTCTGGACCTGTCCGATCGTCTGAAATCCGTCGCCGACGAGAAGGGCCGCGCGGTCGTGCTGCGCAGGCTTCGACGCGCACTGGAGCCGGACGATGTTTCGGCGGTCGAAGGGAGGAGAGACGGCAATGCTAATCATGGATCGTGACTGCAAGCGCGGCGGAGAACGCTTCGCGATACCGACCCAGGGTGAGGTGCAAGGCAAGCTTACCGTCCTGGAGGTCGTCGCTATAACCTGCCTGCGGGAGGTTCTCGCTTCGAAGAATGCCTTTGCGGTCGCTGCGTTAAAGAAAGAGGTCCTGCGGGCCATGAAGGAGCAGTGCGTGCCGTTCGGTCTGTCGTCGGAAGACGAGACGTCCGTCCTCGAGTACGCATGCGAGTTCTTCGAAGAGGCAAGCAAGGAGGCAGGCAGGCTGGCTGCAACGAAGGTGGCTGCGAAGTCCGCTGAAACGGCACGCTCCAGGGCTTCGGGCCATGGATAGGGTTGCGGTCACCTTCAACGCCGGATCCTCCAGCCTTAAGGTCGGCGTCTTCAGGCTGAAGGACGGTCGAGCACTCCGGCTGGGAGGCGGTATTGCCACGCTCGGGGACCAGCCAACGTTCATTTTCCGATTTTCCGGCGGGGACGAGGCTGTCGATCTTCCGTCCGGGACAGCGATCGACGCGCGGCTAGTTTCGCAGGTCGTCGATTGCATCGTCGGCAGAGGATTCGACCCCGTGGTGGCCGGCCATCGCATCGTCCACGGCGGACAGGTCTTCGATGGCCCCGTTCTGCTGGAGCCCGAGGTGGTCCTTAAAGTGGAAGATCTGACGCATCTCGCGCCGGTGCACCTTCCTCCGGCGCTTGCGATCGTCCACGCAGTCCGGAGCGCATATCCGGACATACCGCAGACGGCGTCCTTCGATACCGCATTCCATTCGTCGCAGAGCAGTCTTGCCGTACGGCTTGCCATTCCAAGGGCGCTGCATGATGCGGGTGTCCGGAGATACGGCTTCCACGGTCTTTCCTATAAGTACGTCGCCGACGAACTCAGGAAGCACGATCCCGACCTGGCCGCTGGCCGTGTCGTCTGCGCGCATCTTGGAAGCGGTGCGAGCCTTTGCGCGATGGTCGACGGCGTGAGTATAGACACCAGTATGGGCTTCTCCCCGCTGGACGGAATTCCGATGTCGACCCGGCCGGGTTCGCTCGACCCCGGCGCCGTCGTCCATCTCCTGCGCAACAATTGTCACGACGCAGATCGTCTCGAGGATTTCCTCTATAACCGTTGCGGGCTGCTCGGCGTCTCCGGGAAAAGCGGCGACGTCCGCGTCCTGCTGGAGGACTTCCATCCGGCCTCCAGGGAAGCCCTCGATCTCTTCTGCTTCAGGATCGCCGGCGAGATAGGAAGGCTGGCCGTGTCTCTGGGCGGGGTGGACGCCATCGTCTTCACCGCCGGCGTCGGCGAGCATCAGCCGGAGATACGCAATGGCGTCGCCCACCATCTGGGGTGGCTGGGTCTCTCGTTGAGCGAGCCCGCGAACAAGATGAACGCGACCGTAATCAGCGCGAGGGAAAGCGAAATCGTCGCCCTCGTCATTCCGACCGACGAGGAACAGGTCATCGCCGACGAAGCGATCGAAGTCATCAGCCGCCACAAGCTTTGAAGATCAAATATGTCTGCACCCAGCGACGCGCGGTTCGACGACATCTTAACGGGATAGCCCGGTCATCTTCGCCTATTCACGGCTATCCGTATCTCATTCATCGGTTGACCTGCCGTCGCACCGCCCACGCGGCTACCAGGATGGTGTCTCAAAGCGGCGACTGGGGCGTGTATTCCTTTATGAGAAACGGATATCGGGTTTGCTACGCGCTTTCGGTGCCGGAGGAATCTGCTCCCGCCAATGTGGACCATGGAAAGAACTATTTCCCGATTGCGCCGACGGAGAAGGGGGTGGCAATGAACCCGAAGTTCGGTCCGGCAGTCAAATGACGCTGAATGCGACGTCGGCGCTAGGCACTCGTACGACCTATACCTATTCACTGATAGGGTGACGGCGGCGCTAGAGCGCGTTGCCGACTGCAAGTGAGGGCGTTCAACCTATTCCAAACGGGGCTCTCTGCTCAGGTGTCGCAAGTTCCTTCAGGCGATGCCTGGGAGTCCTGCCACGGGCGGAAAGGAGCAGATCCAGTTCCTGCTTCGAGTTGCCAAACCGCTGAAGAAGCCGCTCCGCCTCGTGCCGACCAATGCCATAGCAGCGCCGTAGGCTTCGGACGTCGTAAAAGGATTCGTCTTGTTGGCCCTGCATTTCAACCCCTTTCATCGTTGTTACGGCGCCACGGATTTTGTGATCGTCCACAATGCCATCGCCTCATCAGGTTTTCTGTAAGCGAGATGACGCCGGGCGGCACGTTGCTGTCGCCGCCAACGCAGGCGCACTTCAGTTCACGTCTCTCGATGTAGACCGCTTGGAAGACAGACCCAGACCCTACGGCGCCGATAAAGAATGCGATCGGGGCCGGAAAGCCAGACGAGAGCGTCCGCGACCATCAGCGCGCCTGCGAGCGCCTCTGCGAAAGGATAGAGATAGGCGTAGACGACCCAGCGCTGCGCGAGCAAATCCTCACCAAGGAACATGGCGATAAGCGACGATGCCGTTTTCGATCCGGGACACGTAAAGCGGTGGTCCGGGATCGCGCGACACATAGGCGTGGTCTGGCTGGATCAGCGAGCGTTGCATCTGGTATCTCCTTCGCAGGAGTAATGAGCGGCGCGCGCAACGGTTCCGTTTCCAGCAGAAAATGTCACGTGATGATGTATTTGGGGCTCAGAGCTGGAGGAAGGCGTAGATCGCTCCACCCCATATCGCCGCGACGAATAGCACGACGGCGACCAAAAAAAACCTGCTATCCGGTGACATCGTTACACTCCGACGCCGCAGTCCATAGTTGATTTTCGCCACCCTGCGCCGGAGATCAATTCACCGCCTGTAGCTGTTGAGCCTGCGAAACCTCCGAAGGCGTCTCTCCGGGGATGGAGGCGATGGCGAACATGACCGCGACATAGCAGGCGAACACGGCGGAGAGGAAGGCGCTCTTGGTCATCGGTTCGCTCCTTATATCATGTGGTGACATTCTTTAGCTGTTCGCCCATATTGTCAATCCTGAATGCAGCATGAACAAAAAAGGGGGGCGGATGGCTGGGGAGAAAATACTGATCGTCGAAGACGATGTGCTGATCGCGGCTGATCTTGAGGATATTGTTATGTCGCTTGGCTATGAGATCTCCGGGATAGCCGACAGCTTCGAGACCGCGCAGCAGTTCGCCGCCTTCAGCACGATTGCCCTTGTGGACGTCAATCTGAGGGACGGAGCGACCGGTCCACGGATCGGGCAGTATCTCGCGAGCGATTTCGGCGTCTCGGTGGTCATGGTCACGGGAAGCCCCGAACTGATTGAAACCGATCTTTCAAAGGTTGTCGGCCTGATATCGAAACCCGCCCATCCAAATTTGATCCGAGACGTTCTCGAATATCTGAGGACAATCCGCGAAGGCGAACGAGGCGTCCCGCCAGGAGGAATGCGGCTCTTCGCTTGAACAGACTAGGGAGGGGACAACATGATCGATAGACGCGCCGAACTCGGTCATTGGATAGGGCGGTTGGAAACCATTCTGATCAGTAGGGGAGTGCTAAGGGAGGACGGCGAGCTCGTGGCCCAGGACGGATCGCAGTTTCCCAAGGATGTTGAAGACGCGCTGGACGGATTCATCGAGAACCCGATCGAGCTGATGGGCCTTCTGAAAATATGCCGGGACGCGCGCGACGGCAGACCGTTGTCGCCTGCCGTCCTGATGGCCGCGCACCTCATGACAAGAGAGGTTCTGCAGGCATTGCAGGATTCGGGGGCTGCTGGCGCGAGCGATTTCAGAGCGTAAAATGGCCCGCCCGAAATCATTTCGGACGGGCCTCGCGAGGGCCAGATAACTCATCACTTCCGGCCTGAACTCTAGCTGTCGGTGACTGCGGCATCTCCTCCCGATTGCGGCAGTTCCTTCATCTTCACGAGTTGGTCGGCGCAGGCGTCCGCCGCGTTCGTGATAGTACCGTCGATCCCCGCGATGTTGGTCCAGCCGCCATCGGTGATGAAGTCGTCACGCTGCCATGACGACTTCGCCTGCAGGGCCTTGAGGTTCTCCTGTGCGTCCTTCGCCGTCACAAAGTTATGGACGCAGATGCCCGCGACCAGGTCCGCCTTCGCGTTTCGGACGGCGATGTCGGTCATCACCCTCGCCCTTCCCGAAGTCGTCCATCCTCCCCAGGTGAAGCCAAGCGCCATCGTCAATGCCGAGGCCCCGACGATGGACCAGGCCCATAGGGTCTTGGACGGTCGGTAGCTGGACCAGCCACCTTCGCCGCTTTGCATAGCTGTTCTCCTCCTTTTATATCACGCCATGATACAATAGGGCGTTCGGAGGTCAAGCGCGTCGCGATCAAGAAATGGTGAGTGACGGTCAGGCCAGTTCCGTCACCTGACGAAGCCGAGACAAGGATTCAGCCAGCAGCGGCTCGTGCGCAAGCATTGCTTCAACATGAACCTTCGCCAGGGATTCAAGGGTCAGCTCGCCCTTCGTCGTCAGGCCGATCAGCACGCTGCGCTTGTCATCTTCTGCGGGTATCCGCTCCGCCAGGCCTGCCGAGCACATCCGATCCACAAGCTGGACGGCGCTGTTGTGTTGCATGAGCATCTGTTCGGCGAGGTCGCGAAGCCTGATCTGCCAGCCCGGCGCCGTGCGCACGACCAGGAGAGCCTGATATTGCTGCGAGGTGACACCAGCCTCGGCAAGGGCCGCCTCGCTGAACGACAAAAACCGCCTCATGGCTAGCCGGAATCCCGCCAGGCCTTCATAGACGTCGTCAGTCAGGCCAGAAGTCCGGCGTCCCGATCGAGGCATACGAATAGTCCTTCTCAAATGTCATGATGCGATATAAACAGTGGCGCACGCTGGGAAAACGGTTCGCAAGTTGAGCCGATGCCGTAGGTGTTGGGTCGCAACGGCGTCGACGGTAGCTCGCGAGCCATATTCTCCCGATGTTGCTAAAAAAACTGTGCCAATTTCGTGACTTCGCGAGAAAATTCTATCGACTTTTAAGGATATGGATCCGGAGCGGTGCCACGCGAGACAGACCAACTGAACGACACTGTTGGCAATAGCCGACGCTCACCGGCTGTCGGCAGAATACAGAGCCTCGTACCGCCGAAGCTGAAGAGCTGTGGATTGCGGTTTCGAGCGGTTCTGGTTGGCAGGTTGGACATGGCCTGGTCGCTAGATCAGCAGTTTCGAGCGCGGTCGCCCAATACGACTGTTGAGGCTGGCACTAGCGTGTGGCGTGGAGAAAAGAGGCCGTAACTGTGAACGCGCCTTCGCCTAGCTAGGTGAAATCGAGCGATACCCATTCCAGGCGACTTTCCTCGTAGACGCTTTGCGTTGGCACCAGCGAGAATGGTTCATCGAAGCATCCCAAAGCGACGGCTACGAGATCTTTCCTGAACTCCGGCATCCAGAAAACCATCGCCCCACATGTCGGGCAGAACCTGAACTCGATCGATCTTCCGCTCTCGCCCAACCGCACGTAGCTGCTCGACTCTCCGGACGTCTCCACTTGATCTGCGTGGAAGAAGACAGCAACTCCGAACGCGCTGCCGGTGCGACGTTGGCAGGCCCGGCAATGGCAGACGGAGATTTTGACGGGTTCTCCGTCGGCGAAGATGGAAAGCTGGCCGCATGAACAACTGGCTGCTCGTTTCATCCCGTGCTCCCCCCAAAATATATCTGACAAAGCAACAGCATGACCCGATAGCTATTTCGGAGCTGCTCCCGCGAGGCCGCTGGACAGATCGAACTGCGTCGATCATGCGTCAGGTCCTACGCGCGCAGCATACCACCCAGTAGATAATCGCGCGCATGTTGGCCAGTCGTCTGTGTGGAACCTAGGGGTTACTCCGATTCCCTTTCGACCGCACGCCGCGCCCGGATCGCCGCAGCAACGAAGACCCGCGAAAGGCCGTGATAAAGCGGCTCACGCGAAAGAATGCGCGACGTCACGTAGCCGATCATCGAAACGGCCATGATCGGGATGACGGCTTGGTGGTCGCCGGTCATTTCCAGGATGATGACGAAGGCCGTCATCGGTGCCTGCACAACGCCCGCGAAATAGCCGGCCATGCCGAGGATGGCTGCCAGCGCGATGCTGGTGCCGAGCAGGGAGCCGACGGTGCTGCCGAAACCAGCGCCGACTGCAAGCGACGGCGCGAAGATCCCGCCCGGAATACCTGACAGCATGGACAGGAAGCTGGCGACGAGCTTCTCGACAAAGAAGAGCAGAGGCAGGGCGTTGCCTTCGACCGCACCTCGTGCCTGCTCGTAGCCGGTGCCGAAGGTCGTGCCACCCGACACCACGCCGATGACCGCGATCGCCAGTCCGCAGATGCCCGCGAGCGCCAACATGCGCTTCAGCGGCTGTGGCTGCGCCCAGCGGCGGATCTTCTGGCCAAAGTGCAGAGCAAAGCCGCTGAAGGTCGCTCCAAGCGCACCACCGCCAATGCCGCAGGTCAGAACCAGCCCCCAGTCGCGAAGCTCGGTGGGGGCAGCCGATGCCATGCCGAAATAGTTGTAGCTTCCAGAAAGCCCAAGAGCCGCAAGCCCGGAGAGGATGACTGCCGTGAGCACCAGCCCGTTCGCCCGAGACTCGTAGGTCCGGCTCATCTCCTCGATGGCGAAGACGATACCGGCAAGCGGGGTGTTGAAGGCGGCCGCAATGCCCGCCGCCGATCCGGCCAGAATCAGCCCGCGCGCCTGCGCCATGCCACTGAACCGGGCGACGGCGAGCATGATCGACGCGCCGACCTGCACGGTCGGACCCTCGCGGCCGATCGAGGCGCCAGAGAATAGCCCGAGCACCGTCAGCACAATCTTGCCGAAAGCGATCTTCAGCGACAGCAGCCGCGTCCGATCTTCCTCGTTCCTCAGATGTCGGGCGGCGATCGCCTGCGGAATGCCGCTACCACCAGAATTCGGAAACAGCGTCGCCGCCAGATAGGCCGACAGCATGAAGCCGAGCGGAGTCAGCGCTAGTGGGAGCAGGAAGGCCCATTCACCGGAAGAGGTAAGAGACTCAAAGCCCTTCTGCGCCAAATCCGCAAGCTTGGCGAAGCCAACGCTGATCACTCCGATCGCCAAGGCCCCACACCAGAACACCAGCCTCGGCCGCCACAGGGAAAAGGAACCCCAGAGAACACGGGAGCGGCGAAGAACTTTTGAATAGCGATAGGGAATGGGCATGATGGACTCAATACATGACACAGATCAGGAACTCTTCTAATGCCAAAAGCGCCGGAAGATCACCCCTTCATTTCCAAACATTTCGGATGTGGGTAGGATCGCAGGTATGCCGAAGCGCGGAGAGTGTCATGTTCAACGCATTCGGAATAGGGTCGCCGTCCCTCGGGCCGGACGACGACGCCATGGTTCAAAGCCTGGTGAAGGAACACTTCCGGACAAATGCCAACAGACCGGACAGAGAAGTAGCGCGGGACGTCGCGCGTGAACTGCTCAAAAGGTTTCGGATCGGTGTGACCGACCGCAACCGTCTGCGCGAGCTTCCTGCTTCCCCGAACTGACGCTGTCCGGAGACCCTGCGGGCCACCCAAGGTTTCAAGTCTGGTCGCTTCCGTGCCGAGCCCATCAGCACGGACCCCGCGAGACCCGCGGCGAGCGAACCCGAAAAGATTCCGATTTCCCGCGAGCTTGAGACCATGCTACCCGGAAAGCGAGCAATCCGATGAAAAGGCTCATCGTAACCCGATGTCGCTGCAGCATGGATATGGATCTATCAGGAATCACAGGTGTTACGAAACTGGGCCGGTGTCCCCGCGACAACATCATTGCTCGGTGCCGGAGGCCAAGGTCACATCATCATGGTCATTGAGCGTCGACAGCCCGACAACAGCGATGCCCGACCAGATCAGAACACAGATCGAATAGGCGAACAGAAGGATTTTCGACCTTTTACTCATGGCAATTCTCCTCCTCTATTGAAGTAGCGCTTGAGGATCCTGGTTCAATCGCCTCGGGTGTCGCTATCGCCAAGTTAGATGGTCGTGGGATCGAGTTCGAAACGAAGCCGGAGCAACATGGAGAGGTTGGATCCAGTGCTCGAGCGGATGTGGAAGGGTGGTCTTCGCGTCGACAGACAGCTGCGCTTTTGACATTCGCAGTGCTGGCTGCCTGTCGGTTGAGCCGCGCAATGCGAGCGCGACGGGATTGAAGACTTGGCCCCGCGCCCGATCGATGCCAGCACCACCCATCACAGACACTGGAGCGGATGGACTGCGAAGCGATGAGGCCAAGAGCCGTGAAGAGCTCGTGGCTGAGCTGGCTTAAACTGGACATTTGAGAACGCATGCCAAAAAACTGGAGGCCTTAGTGTGAGAACATCGAACGCCGACAGGGCGCAAGTCGCCCAGGCGTTAACGCCACTCGATCCATTGGACGGGCTGCTGAAGCTTTCGAGCCTGGCACGCAGCCGTTCTATTATCAGCAGAAGACGATGCACGAGCGGTTATTGAGGGCCGCCGCAATATTCGCTCCGAACCGGCGAGGATCAGCCTGTGCGCCTGCAGGATGCCGCTGCCCTGCGAGTTGGCGAAGAGCGTTTTCCGATATGACGGGTAGCAAAGGGCCTGCCCGAAATCATTTCGGACAGGCCCGCTCCAGCACGACATCTCACCACGTCGAGCCGAACATTTAGCTGTCTGTCACGGGGGGCGCATTCGGCGAAGCAAGGTCCTTCATGTCAATCAACCGATCTGCGCAGGTCTCCGCGGCGTTTGGAACCGTGTCCTTAATACCGGCGATTTTTGTCCAGCCGCCGTCTTGAATAAAGTCATCCCGTTCCCACGACGATTTAGCCTTCAAGGCTTCGAGCTTGGCGTCCGCGTCGGTGGAAGCAATGAACTTCTGCACGCACATATCAGCAACGAGCTCGGCGCGAGCATTGCGGACAGCGATTTCTTCCATGACCTGAGCCTTCCCAGACGTCGTCCATCCGCCCCATGTGAAGCCGACCGCCATTGTCAGGGCAGAAGCCCCGACGATCGACCATATCCAGAGCGTCTTGGAGGGTCGGTAGGCCGACCAGCCGTTTGAGTCCGGCATAGCTGTTCTCCTTGTTTTATTTATATCATGCCATGATATAAATAATTCGGCGAAAATACAAGCCTGATCTGCTTTCCATCTAAGGCAACGAGATGCTCAGCTTGTTCAATGAGGTGCTGAAAATGGCCGTCCACGTCTTTGAGATCATGCGGTTGGCAAAACAGAAACGCGCTTACACCCCCTCTGATGGCTCCCACGGGATAACGGCTCCCAATCGCCGCGGCCATAATCGTCCATTGTCTCGGATTCCAATGGGGCGTGCGTCCCTTTGACGGAACAGAAGGGCGCGGTAGATGGCAGATTCCAACGCTTGCTCGGACAGTTCCGGCACCTGCCCGTAGGGCGTGAGGGTTCCAGTTATCCGCTCGCGATCTCCTCCTACACAGATGATGTGGCCTGGATATTCCCCGGCAGACTGTTCGGAAACCAAGTCAAATCTATATACCGTCATTCTTTTCTGTCCTGTCGGATGGTGTGGCAGTCGCTAGAGCGGTTCCGTCACCAGATCGGTCGGCTGGATCGGCGGCGCAGACTGATTGTTATGGGGCGACAGCGTGGCCTTAAGGTCCTCGATCGTGCCGCCATTGGCGCGCAACTCAATCATTCGCGTCACAGCCGCCTGCGTCATCGCATCGGCTTGTTTGAATCCATGCCCTCTGCACCATTTATCAAGCAACACGCTGAGGGCAACGAGGTCACCAGGGTCCATTGCCGATCTCTTTCGCTTAAGGAACTCGAGCATCGCTCTTCTCCGCTGCATGAAAAATTGGCTCAACGGCCGTACAAAATATCATGTCGTGACATTATTCGTGCAAATCGGTTTGTGTCAATTCTGAATACAGGATGAACAGACGCATAATTTGCGGCCCGAGACGCAGAGAAAATCAATCTTGACAGGAGAACAATGGCTTAGCCGTAGGTGGTTGGAGCTGGAGAAACCCATTCAAAAGGCTGTGATGCACTGCTCAGACGCCAAACTTCGACTCAGCCGGGGGGCGGACCAAATACATTGCGGCCAACCACCTTTTCGACGCAGAGTCCATCTGTCGCGGCGTTGAAACTCCTGATCTCAAGCCGAATGAATCGCCCGCTGACCCGGCTTGGCCCGTCCTATGATGTAATGCGCACGCGGAGCGGCGAACCACCAAGAAGAAGTTCGATCAACAGCGGAACACGGTGCCGTGAATTCCAGCCGCGACGCTTGTCGATACCCTTTACTCATTTATGCAACGGAACGACATAACGGCATCTGCCTTGACGCGGCGGACGCCGATTCCATCGCAGAGGAAACAACCCCATTGAAAGTGGGAGATTCCCTTTATCTCTGCACTCCAAAGAACATCATCATTTCGCTGGACCCCAAGACCGGAAAGGAGAACTGGCGCTACGATCCCGAAGTTCCCGACGAAAACATTCCCTATACGGCGACCTGCCGCGGCCTCGCCTATCATAGTGTTCCAGGCATGGACTCCGCACAGCTCTGTGCAATCGGGAACGGCGTGACCTCGAGAAGAGTTCCTCAACCGACATAGCCAGTGCGGCCCTTGAACTAAACAAGCCCCGAGCCAAGCTCCGCAAGTCGGCCGAGACGCGCCAGCGACTCGACCAAAAGGGGTTCGTTGGCGAGCATTCCGTGCAAATGGACCTTTGCCAACGAGGTAAGAAGTTCGTCTCCAGCGGATGTCAGGGCGATCAGCACACTGCGTTTATCTTCCGACGACGGGACGCGCACCACCAGCCCCGCGGCTGCTAGCCTGTCTGCAAGCTGAACCGCGCCGTGATGCTGCAGGAGCATGATGTCGGCAAGCTCACGGACCATCATCTGGCCAGAGGCGCTAGCCTTTATCGCCAGCATTGCTTGGTATTGCTGGGAGGTCACATCCCATTGCGAAAGCAGCGCTTCGCTAAAGGCGAGGAAGCGGCGCATCGCAAGCCTAATGCCGGCAAGGCTTTCGAAAACTCCCTGTGGAAGCTGAGAGCCTTCGTCGGCAACCGGTACGCTCCTGGTCGCTGACATGTTCGGATCCTCGCTTTATCCTAATATGATATATCATGTGTCGTCGACAAAAGAGGAGATTCGCGAGCGCTTATTCGGTGTCGTATTGCAACGCGCTCGCCACCACCATGGATCTTTGCAATGAAAGGCGGCATCTGTTGGACAACAGATTGCACTATGGGATCACAACCGCTCGGCGCCCGTCCAGTCAAACGATAGCGCCCGCTTTGCTGTCGCAATCATCCCGCGAAACGGTTGCGACCACAGAACGATTCGCGCCATCAAAAAGAAGTCGTATTTGGCGTCCTTAAAGGCTTTTATTCCAGTCTTTCGACGGCCTTTATTTCTCCCCGTATTCTGTAGCGCGCTGGGGTTGCCTCCTTCGATCTTCATTCGCCCGCGATATGCCGGGAAAGGGTTCATTGAATGAACCCCTGTAATTGAGTTGCAAAAACTCGATCTCCCCGGCATATCTTTGAGCTACGGTCGATTGGGGAGGGCACTTGATGGACTATATCTCGGGCTTGAGACACGGGTCTCGGCTACTGAACCGAAGCTTCAAGATATTCTTGTTTTCCTTTTGTGCGACTTTGGCGATTGGCTGTTTGGTGGTGTCGATGATGCGCCATTTCGGCCCGTTGGCGGTGGCGAGTCATATCTTAAACGAAAGACAAATAATGACGTTGGTCGATAAGTAAGGCCCAGCGTTCTCCTCTGCTTGATGCAGGCCTCCACGGAGGGAATGCCGGGTTGATTCCGACTGAAGTCGAACCGGATGATTAATTTGCGAAAGTCAAAGTGTACCTCATGCAGCAAGGCGCCGCGCGCGTTTGTCGCCGGCCGTCTTCAGCGCCAATAAGTCACAAAGGAAGTTTGCCGAGCGCTATACCAGCCGGACGATGCGTCAAAAGACACGATGCAATGGTCTCGCAGCAGAGGAATGGCTTATTTCGCCCATCGCGACGGCTCTCGGATCGAGACACCCGTGCTCGCAATCAAGCAACATCTGGCGGCTTGGTCTGGCCGTAGCATGGGAGCGTAGCAACTCGATTACTGACATTGGGCGATACGCTTCAACGCCGCGCTGACGCCGCTGAGAGAAAAATTGTATCGCGTCGCCGTGCCACGCTTGGACGTTGCGCTCAAAACCATGTCACTGCCTGCTCGCATCGCATCGACGAGTTCCGGCTCGCGACTTTCATTTTGCATCCAGGCGTTATTTCCCCTGCTGAACAGCCAGAAAGTTTTATCTCCGATGTCGAGTTTGATTCTTGAATCGTCTTTCAGTTGATAGCCCATTTGTGCCTGCGGCTCATATTTGATCAGGGGATCAGGCCCGGGACCGACAATAAAATAATTCTTGCCGTGATCGACATTAGCGGGCTCCGATGTCACCGGGGTGGTCAAAATGTAGCAGAGGGTCTTTGTACCGTCTCGATAGGAGAAGGCGCCCCAGTCGCCGAATTGCTTGAGCATGACCGGCTGAGCATTGGCAATATCCATCGATAAGTGCGTGAGAATAAGGGCGAACATCAATCGCTTCATGAGGTACTTCCGATGACAATGTTGAGAGGTGGTGGCTTTGAAATAGGCCGGCGGCATATCCAACATTCAAAAAGGCCGAGGTTACCGATATCTTAATGGAAGCTGTTTTTCTGAGCCAAATCACGGCGACGTTACTATCGGAGCATTGGTCAAAACGCTCTGGCAGTTCCTCAGTGTCGCTCGGCAGCAATGGCCTGCAGGATGGACGATCGGCCGCGAAGGGGTAGGCCGCGTGCTGGATCAGGATAAAAGCGGGGACCGACAAGCCGGACGCGTTTTCCGGAAACGTCGGTGATGTAAACAGGCTTGCCGCCAAATGTCCCTGCCATCGCACCAGTGAGATACGTCATATTCAAGCAGATGATCCATCATCCCGCCAGCGTTCGCGGCGTTCTTCGACTGGATGGCCTAGCAAGCGCGTTGGCCGTGCCTTCGACATCGTAGAGATCGATATGCAGCGCACCTTTCGACTCTCGGGCTGCTCCCGCAAAGCTGGAGAGTACCGGGACACCGATCGGATCTTGTGCTGCGACATATTCCTTCGCGACCATGTTCATCCCATGCGCAACGCGCGTTATCGGGCCGATTGCCGCAAGGCAATAGAGACTATCCGGCACAGAGTTCGAACTCTGCAAATCTGACGCCATAACAACTTTCTGCTTTATTTATATCATGCCGTGACATATGATCGTGTGTGCTTGGGAGGAGGTCCGCGATCGAGTTGAAGTCACTCGCCGTCATTGTCGAATTCCTGATCCAACGGGACGTCTGAAGCCTGTGCATTGAAGGATGAATCGGTGAGTGCCTTTGATCGCGGACCTAGATCATAAGGGCAGATGTCGGACGCAAAGGCCGTAATCGCTGGTATCGAGCTTCCTCATTGACGAAAGGAACTGAAGTGGTGGATCTGGACATCAAGATAGACGGCTCGATAGCCTTCGAGCGGGATGTTCGTTTCTTTGGCACCATTGCCGGCACCGTCACCGTCCCTCGTGGCCGCAGCTTCGAACTTTATGGTGTCGTCGATCACGATTTGGTCGTCGAACGCGGAGCCGTCGCAATTGTGCACGGGATCGTCCGGGGCGCGCTGATCAATAAGGGCGGCGATGTTTTCGTCAGCGGCGGCGTTGGCACGGTCGATGATTGGGATGAATTGAAACCCACTCAATCCTTGTCTGAGGCTAAATCGAAAATATCGTAATCAGAAGGTGCCATCGAGCTGTTTTCAAGTTGGCGGCTTGGCATTGGAATAGCCGCCGACTTCAAAGCTGATTTTGTGGCGATTTTCATCACGGGTCAGCGTACTCGAGGAAGGAAGAGGGGTGTAAGCGTGTCTGACAGCGAACCGACTTTGAACGATGCCGTCGTTGCAGAACGATTCGGCCTTTCGATTTCGGACTATCGCAGATATCGAAAGCTGCAGTTGATTTCCGTCACGATGGAGACCGGTTCGAAAGAGAACGAGGGCCTCCGTAGGCTTTTGGTTTGTTTTGGCAATCGGGTCTGGCGAGCCGCCCTGGGCGCCGACGATACAATCGTTCACGAGGAGATGACTTTCCTCAGAGGGAAGCTGTCGAGAGCGCTTCGCTAGGAGCAAAATCTTGCAGCGACTTTGCCAGCGACGTTATCCAGATCTGTCACACCGCGGCTGACGTCGCGAAGCTGCAGTGCGCCACTGGCTAGGCTCGAGAGGAAGAGCCATTGTTGCGGATGACATACCCACCGGATCGTTGCTGCCCCACCCGATCGATCAGCACAGGCTCCTAGCCGTCGTGGTGGTCCCCGTCTCGTTCTTTTCTCTGCCCTCCTTACTCGGATGCATTCAATTGACGACCTCCTGAGGGTACACACCCCAGAGAGCGGACTTCTCAACGAAGCCGCTAATATGATCCTTGTCGAGGGCCACATTGCACCACGAAAGTGTGCATGAAAGGATCAGAACGCGCACCCGGGGTTCGAGTTCGGCTTTTGCGAAACTGTTCTGCCGTGCTTGTGTTCTCAGTGCTGTCATCTCTTTGAGCCATGGACCGATCATCGCCGTGCGATTGCCGGAGAGCAGCGACCGGTGCATCCAGCCGGAGACGCCATCGCTGTCGCGAACCTGTCGCCAGTTTCCATATTCTTCTGTGATCTCCAATGGCAAACCGGGTGCTTGGTAAAGCCATTTGACGGCGTATTCGAACGCCGGGCCGATCCGCATACGCGCCCGGGCCGTCTTCAGCGACACGAATCGTGGAATGGGAAGACCGGTTTCGCGTCCCTTTTTTATCAAAGCTGACGACGCCGGTGCGGAAGGTGTTGCATATGAATCCCCGTGATATGATACAATCGCGGCGATGGACAGCAGGTATTGCAGAAGTATTTTGCCATACAGCATTGGTTTTCTCTGAAATCAAATCGCGTTTGTATCCGATCTTGAACCATATGGCGGGCGGAGATTTTGGCCGGTCGATCATTAAGCGGAGCGCGCTGCAACAGTCACTTCTTAGAGCGTCAGACTGCTCTCGATGACGTCGGATAATTGATTTTTTCTACGCCAATCGCGCCTGCAGATTGTGGCGGCGGAGATGCACGTATTATCGCTAACGTAAACGTTATAGCCACATAGCCAACGAATGTTGCTGCCAGAAAAGCAATCCGCCCCATTTCCAATTCCCGCTTTATGTCATGCTGTGACATTTTGATGCTAATTCCGGCGTTGTCAATGTTGTCAATCATGAGCCTTCGCTCCAAGCCGATAATCCATGACCCTAGAAAAACTGCCCATCTTCCAAAATCCCAAAACACGGAGAACGCGTTACCCCCTCACGAATTGGAAGTGTTCCGCCAGGATGGAAAGGCAGACCTGCGAAGTAGAGGAAATGGAATGAAAGAACGCCAAAAGTGGTCGAGCTCTCAAGTTGTCTTGAGCATCTTCGATTGCGGGGCGTTAACGACGAAAACGGTGAAGTCGTGGTCGTGGGCGGCGAAACCCTGCCCTTGCCGTTAGCGGAGATGTTGGACGGGCTTGTCGAAAATGCAGCCGAGTTGAGGGGCTTGATCGAGATCGGGCGAGCGGTGCGCCGAGGCGAACGGGTTTCGGCGGCCGCCGCGCTGAGGCGTTTGAACGCCAAAGGCATCTGGCTCACTCCCTGCTTCCCCGCTGGAGCGGGCTTTTTCTGCCGATCTGCGCCCGCGTGGGAAGAAATGCCGGAGTGATAACCGTGCGTTGTTCGAGTTCCATCTCCTGTTGTGACCTGCAGCTATCCGGTGGCGGAGCGATGATCAACTCCCGGTCGATCCATTTCCAATAGCGCAATTGCGAGAAGCGCTGACCGAGACAGGGTTTCTATAGCCGTCGGCTGTTTTGAGACGTGGATATAGCGGGCGAGGGAGTCTGGAAATCCATGATGCTTTTCGTTATCCCTTGCGCCATGGCGTGTGCTGCGTGCGCTGCGGGCTTCCCCGAAATCGACGGAGACAAAGATCAACCTTCCAGAAGGGAGCGCGAAACCATGTCCTTGCCGATCGCGACCGGTCGCATTCAATCCACTCTTCGCCGATTTCTTGATAGCGAAGCCTCTGGCGGCATCGTTCTCATGGCCGCCGCTGCACTGGCCCTTGCGGTCGCGAACTCGCCGCTGGCCGGCGCATATTTCGAGGCCCTACATCTCCACGTCGGCCCACTGAGCTTGCAGCACTGGATTAATGACGCCCTCATGGCCGTGTTCTTCCTGCTCGTCGGTCTTGAGATCAAGCGCGAGATGCTCGACGGCCAGCTCTCGACCTGGAGCAGGCGAATCCTTCCCGGTGCCGCTGCGGCGGGAGGAATGCTCGCCCCAGCCCTCATCTATCTGGCTTTCAATGCCGGTACGCCAGCAAACCTCCGCGGTTGGGCGATCCCGACGGCCACCGACATTGCCTTCGCCCTCGGAGTGCTATCGCTCTTTGGGAGCCGGGTTCCTGCGTCGCTGAAGATCTTTCTGGCGGCGCTTGCCATTATCGACGACCTGGGCGCCGTCCTTGTCATTGCACTATTCTATACCAGCGGCCTCAATCTCCCGGCTCTTGCTGGAGCTGCCGCAGTTCTGGCCCTCCTGTTTTTCATCAACCGAGCCGGCGTGAGAACTCTGTCGCTCTATATCGCACTTGGCGTCGCCTTGTGGGTGTTGATGTTCATCTCGGGCATCCACGCCACGCTTGCAGGCGTGCTGCTGGCCTTGACGATACCAATTAAACTATCCCCTGGCGCTCCGGAGGCCAGCGACGCGGAGTCCCTTCTGCACCGGCTCGAACACCTCCTTCATCGACCCGTAGCATTCGTTATCGTGCCACTGTTCGGATTTGCCAATGCCGGCGTTTCCTTCCTCGGCACGTCCATCTCGAGTTTAGCGGATCCTCATACGCTTGGCGTCGCTGCGGGATTGTTTGTTGGCAAGTTGCTCGGGGTTCTCCTTGTCGCCCGTCTCCTCGTGAAGTTGCGCTTTGCACAGCTTCCGGCAATGGCAAACTGGACGCAAATGACAGGTGTGGCGCTTCTGTGTGGCATCGGCTTCACCATGAGCCTTTTTATCGGTCTTCTGGCTTTCGACGATCCAACCGTGCAGGACAAGGTCAAGATCGGCATTCTGCTCGGTTCGGCAATCTCTGGCGTGGCCGGATCCGCGGTGCTGATGGCGAGCCGGAGGAAAATCGGCCGGCCGTAGGCATCAACGAACCTGCCTTTCGTTTCTCCGGTGTGGATTGCCCCTCGCGGCGACGCCTCCCCGGACATACACGGCCCGTTCGACCGCGGGTCTGCGGCTCGCGGATTTCACAAAGTCCGCCGCTTTCCTCGCAGCTGGAACAAGCGAACGCCTTGCCAAGTCAATACATAAAAAACCGCACCGCATAACGCAGCGAGCGGAAGGCCACCGATAAGCACCGGTTTTAGGATCGGATGCCAAAGCGGTGCAAAATCGAGGTGCCGGAGCAGGGTAAACAGATTGGCTTCACCCACCCTCTCAGGTGCCCGGCCCAACAGAAAGACGCCGATTCGGTAGGCGACGGCAAAGATCAGCGGAAAGGTAAGAGGGTTCCCAAACGCCGTCCCGAGCGCAGCCGCGATCATATTGCCTCTCAGGATGAAAGCTAAACAAAACGCCATCATGAAGTGAAAGCCCAAGAAGGGCGTACAGGACACAGCGACCCCTGCTGCAACGCCAGCCGCAACGGCATGAGGGGTAGCCTTCAATCGAAGCACTCGAATGGCAATGTAGCGGATGGACCGCAATAACCCCTTGGATGGCCAAAAGACGGAGCGGATGCGCTGAGTCAGTGAGAGCGGCTTCCGTCTCCTAAACAGCATTCCTTGACCTTTCCGCATGAGCGCTTGGACCTACAATCGATAGATATATCGAGAGAACCGCACTTGAAATGCAAGCCATCGATCTGTGCAGGCGAGCATATCTTTCGCGCCCGCCCATTGCGGCACCGCTGTAGTTTATCGGCTTCTCCTGATCTTGTCCGTTTGGCACGAAGCCAGGGCTCTCGATCGGGCAGGGCGCCATTCATGGAGGTCAAGGCTGTGCCAGAAGTTTGTTGGCAGCAGCCTCAATGAAGCCGACTGCGGTCGCCACGCCATCCTCGTCTCGAATCCTGGAGGCAACGGCGTTTGC